>NZ_NOXZ01000016.1:0-14817 GCF_002258225.1 Rhodococcus sp. RS1C4
TCCGACTCAGAATCTCCACCTGACGCTCCAACGTCGCCACCACCTGAGCCAGATACGCCGCCTCGATCGGCAACACCGACCCCGTACTGTCGACCGCCGAGTCACCGACCGCCGCGTCACCGACCGCCGAGTCACCGACTGCTATCCCCGAACCCTCATCCACCATGAGCATGACACCACCATAACCAGACCCACCGACAAGTTTTCGAACACACGTTCCCATACCGCCGGAGTTGCTGGATACTTCGATCGACCGCGAACTCGAGCGAACCGGACGACACAGCTGATCGAGCAACAGCCTGAAACTTACGGTCGATCAATCCAATTCGTCGTTTGCCACCGACTCGATCCAGTCGACGGCGGCGTCGGTCAGTTCCGACTGATCTGCCGAAGAATGCCCGGCCCACCACGCCGGGTCGGGCGAATCTCCCGCGACGGAGAGAAGTTCGGCTTGAACATACGGGTCGAGCGGCTCACCGTTGTGTTCGATCAACCACGATCGCGTACGGACTGCCAGTAATGGCCACACTTGTTGGATCTGCATCACTTCATCGTTTCGCCAGGTACGGGCGTCGTCAATCGGGGTCGACCCTGAGATTCACCCCGAAGCGCGATCAGTGTCCGAACATCCGTCGGAACGACGTTCCGAGTGGGTGTTTGGCGGTGACGGAGCCGAAGCGGACTTTGCCGCGCACGACAACGTGCAATCGGCCGATGGGCGGGCCGGTGCGGACCTTGTTGTTGGCGCTGCCGCCCACGGTGTCGAGGCCGTTGAGGTCGACCGTCGCCTCCTCGGGGACAACGAGAGAGATTGTGCTGCAGTAATCGTCGACGGTCACCTCGACCACCTGGGTCGACATGATCGCCTGTGTGAAATCGAGCGTGATCGTCGACATCTTGCTCTGGATCGACAACTTCGGCGGCACGTGCCACGGCCCTTTGCGCGACACCGTGGACATCGTTCCGCGCACCACGTCGCCCGGACCGCCGTGAGCGTTTCCTGCGTGCCCCTGCCAGGGCGAATGCGTCGGCGGTTGATAGGCAGGCGCCGGGACGGCGTTGTATGGAGTGGGACTGGGCGGGCGGTGCTCCTCGGCGATTTGCATGCCAGGTAGGTCGGCGAGGACGGAGTTCAGTTCACCGCGGGTCTTGGCGGCCAGCGCCGTGTCCATCCGCTCGGTGAATTCGCCCAGTGACAGCATGCCCTGCCCTACTGCGCGCTGCAGGAGCTGACCCACATGCTCCTTCTCTGCGTCGGACACTCGTAGATCCCTCGCCTCCATGCGTTCCAGGATAGGTGTCGACGCCGAACCTGGCCATCATGCGGATTCGAGCACGCTCAGCATCCCCGCCACCGACAGCGGCCAGCCGAACTGCTCCGCCCTGGCCCGCGACGCCGTCCGTCGGGCTGGAGCGGGTAGGTCGAACACCCTCGACAGTTCCGTCGCCAATCCGTCTGCGGTGTCGTCGAAGCGCCCACCGCAGTCGGTGGTCACGATGTCGGCCAGCGCGGACGACCTCGATACGACGACGGGGGTTCCGGTGGCAAGCGATTCGAGTGCGGCCAGCCCGAATGTCTCGTGCGGGCCCGGCGCCACCGCGACATCCGCCGACGCGAGCAGGGCGGCGAGTTCCTCACGCCCGTCGACGAATCCGAGGAACTCGATGGGGAGCCCTCGGGCTCTCCGTTCGAGCCCGGCGCGCCTCGGTCCGTCGCCTGCGATCACCAACCGGACATCGAATCCGGAATGGTGAAGCGCAGCAACCGAATCTATGCTGCGGTCCACTCGTTTCTCCACCGACAATCGACCGCAGTGGACGAGCAGTCGGCCAGAGCCCCGATGCCAGGGCGACGCGGAATCGCCGACGCGTCGGCCCGGATGAAACATGTCGAGGTCGACGCCGAGTGGAACCTGCGAGACGTTGGTGGCGCCGATGCGCTCGAACTCGCGTCGCGCAAAAGCGGTGGTGCACACGACGGCGTCGTACGTCTCGACTGTGCGACGGTTCGCGACGTCGGCGAGTGCTCGTGCCGTCGCGTCGGGCACCATCTGCCCGAGTAGGCGATCGAGGCGCTCGTGGGAGATCATCACGCTTCGAACTCCGCGCCGGGCTGCCCACTTCCCCATCCCTCTCAGCGTGAGGCGGTCCGACACCTCGACGACGTCGGGACGCAGCGCACTCAGGAGTCCGGCTGTGGATCGAGGATTGACCGCGCGATAGCCACCGGTGAAGGGGATCTTGCCTGCAGGGCGGGTGATGCGCAGAACCCCCGACGGCAGGATCGTCTCGGTCGCTCGCTCTCCTGGCACGACCAGAATCACCTCGTGGCCGGCCGCCGTGTAGCCCGCACCCAGTTGATCCACGGCGGTTCGCAGACCGCCGGAACGCGATCCGTAGAAGTTCGCAAGCTGCACGATGCGCACTGCGTCGAGTGTGACCACGCGCCGTGACTGCTCGTCGACGAGTGGGAGAACGGCAAGTAGGAGGACTCTGAACGTCGGGAGTCCGGACAACGACCTTCCCCGCACTGCCTAACCGCCAAATAGACCGCTCACCACGTTTTTCTCGGCGAATCCCCGGGTAAATTCGTGGAGATGGAGATCACGATCGATGCCGTTGGGGAGGCGAGAGCCGGTGCGGTGTGGGAGCGGTACATGGACCCACGCCAGTGGTCGTCGTGGGCAACGCAGATCGTGTCCGTTGAATACTCCATGTCGCGCGTGTGCACACAGTCGTTCGGCCGGCTCGAAGGCCCACTGTGGCTTCGACTCGACTTCGAGGTGACCGATGTAGACGAAGCGGGCTGGACGTGGACGTCCAAAGTCTGGTTCAAGAATCGCAAGCTGGGGCTGACGCTCACCCACGGGGTAGCGTCGCGACCGGACGGGAGCCGCACCTGGCTGACCCTGGACGGACCGCCGGCCTTCGTGCTCCCGTACCTGCCGTACGCGCGGTGCGCCATCGGGCGCCTCGTCCGGCGCTGAACAGGCTGGCCAGGACTTCCGCCTGCCCAGCCTGGGCGTCACTCGGTGCGGGTGGTGGTCTTCGGGTCCGTCGGAGTGTCCGTCACGTCGTCCGGATCGGGCGTCGGGAACGACGGTGAATCACCGGATCCGTCGATGTGCTCGTCGAACTCTTCGATTGCGCGTCCGCGCTCGTTCGCGCTCTGCCCGGTGTCGGCATCCTGACCGCGCGTCTTCTCGGTGGGATCGACGGTGGTGTCGACGGGCTTGTCGGTATCGGTCATGCGTTCAGGTGTGCCCGTCCGCGCGGGCACGCAAACACTCGGCTACAGACCCTGTTCGATCGCGTAGCGCGTCAATTCGACTCGATTCGCGAGTTGCAGCTTGCGCAACGTGGCCTGCACATGATTCTCGACGGTTCGATGACTGAGCGTCAGCTTCGTGGCGATCTGCTTGGAGCTCAACCCTTTTGCGACCAGACGAAGAACCTCGGTCTCGCGTTCGGTCAACGTCGGGCGAGAGTCTCGTTCTCCCTCCGGCGCGCTCGACATCCGCCGGTACTCACCCAGAACCAACGCCGCGAGTCCGGGCGTGAACACCGCCTGCCCCGCAGCGGTGGAACGGACGGCCTCGTACAGTTCGTCGGCGGACGCGCTCTTGACCAGGTACCCCGTCGCACCCGCTTTGATGGCGTCGAGTACGTCCTCCCGTTCGGACGATGCGGACAACACCAGAATCCGGCTGTTCTTCGAGCCCTCGAGGACCTTGCTCGTCGCATCTGCTCCATTTCCGTCCGGCAGATGCATGTCCATCAGCACGACGTCGGGCTGTGTGGCCTTCGCCCGCCTTCCTGCGGCGCCGACGCTGTCCGCCGTCGCGACGACGTCGAATCCCGCGGCCTCCAGATCCCGTGCGACGCCGTCGCGCCACATGGGGTGGTCGTCGACGACCATGACGGTGATCTGCTCCTGCGTCATCGTTTGTCCTTCGGGTCGTTCCGCTGTTTCGGCACTTTGATCTCCCATTCGGTTCCGACGCCGACGTCGGTGTCCAGCACAGCCGTTCCGCCGATCGACGAGACCCTGCCCAGTATCGACTTCGACACGCCCATCCGCCCTTCGGCTTCCGCAGCCGCCAGTCGGCCGGGGGCGATACCGTCGCCGTCGTCGCGCACGCTGACGATGACCATGTCGTCGACGTCTTCAAGCAGGACATAGGCTCGAGCACGCTCGCCTGCATGAAGCGCGACGTTGGACAGTGCAGTGTCGACGACGGCGGAGAGTTCCTCGGCCACCGACCTGTCGAGCAACACCGGATCCGGCGGGGAGGACACCGAGACAGTGGTGCTGCCGTAGGGACGAAGAAGGCTGCGCAAGTCCACTTCAGCCTGGGTGGCGTCGACTCGGCTCGGCTCCCCCTGCTCGGAGATGAGCATTCGCAACGCTACTTCCTGCTCACCCGCCAGCTCGGCGAGTTCGCCTGCAACACCACCGATTTCCGATCCACGACGGCGAACGAGCGCGAGGACCTGCAGCACACCGTCGTGCACCTGCCGGGCGAGACGTTCTCTTTCCTCGGTGATTGCCGCGAGTCGGGCCGCGCGCTGGAGTTCGGCGTGCGCTCGATGGGCGGTGTTGCTCGCCAACCCGAGCGCAAGACCGACGGACACCAGAACCGGTGCGGTCGCATCGGTCCACAGATCCAGATCGATCTGATCGCGCACCACGGCACTGACCACCGACAACAGGATGCCTGACGCGATACCGCCCTTGGGCCCGAACAGGATTGCCGCCGAAATGACCGCATTGGTCGCCCACAACGTGGTTGGGAGGGTTTGGTGAGTGCTGTACCACTCGTATTCCGACACGAGGCGAGTCGACGCCATCAGCCCGATCACGACGATCTGGTCGGCGAGTACCACCTTCCACCGCGGGAGCGTCGCCCTCGACAGCAGCGCAGCGGACAGACCGGTCCATACCGCCATCAACGCCACGAAGAACCAGCTCAGCCGAGCATTGCTGTAGTAGGACATCGAGGCCACCTGATAACTGATCGCGTAGATCAACGTGATCAGACGAAACGCCTGCGAGGCCCGCCACAGCGGCGTGACAGCGTCACCCATCGGTCGGCTTCCGTTCCGAGCCGGTCTCTTTCGACAGATCCGGGGTGCTCAGACTGCCCGGGTCGAGTTCGCGATTGTGGGGATGCGGGCTGTCGGCCTCGGCCGGGAACAGAGGCTCCCCTGGATCGTGTTCTTCCAGTTCCTCGTAGACCTCGTCGGGATCGTCGGCGAGCAACGACCGAACCGCAGTGTTGAGGACGGCGACGATGGGGACGGCCAGCAGGCCACCGACGATTCCGGCCAGCAGAATGCCGACGGTGATGGCCAGTACCACCGCGAGCGGGTGCAATCGCACTGCACGGCCGAGCAGCAACGGTTGCAGCACATGCCCTTCCAGCTGCATGACGGCGACGACAATACCCAGCGTGATCAGCGCCGTCAGCCAGCCCTTGGTCACCAAAGCGATGAACACGGCCACGAATCCGGTGACGAACGCACCGACGATCGGAATGAACGCTCCGATGAACACGAGCGATGCCAACGGAAGTGCGAGCGGTACGCCGAGGATGGCCAGACCCGCGCCGATTCCGATGGCGTCGGCTGCGGCGACGGCGACCGTCGCGCGCACGTATCCGACGAGGGATCCGAAGCCTTGACTGCCGGCGAGGCGGATCCGCCGTCGCGCTCCGGTGGGGGCGAGTCTGGTGACGAATTCCCAGATCTGGTCTCCGCCGTACAGAAAGAAGATCAGGATGAACAGCGTCAGCGCGGCGCCGGTGAGGATTTCGCCGATGACGGTCGCAGTGGTCAAGGCGCCCGACGTCACTGCGGCCTGGTTGTCCTGGATGACCTTGACGAGGTTCTCGCTCGCCTGACTGATCTGATCCTGCGAGATGTGGAAGGGCCCGTCGGCCAGCCACCGCTGGACGTCGTTGATCGACGTGGTGAATTGGTCACCCAACTGCGGTAGCCCCTCGATGAACTGCTCGACGACGAACGTCATGATCCCGGCGACGACGCCGATGCTCGCGATGATGACGATCATGACGGCCGCGGCCCTCGGCACGCCGCGTCGCTGCATCCAGTCGACGAGCGGGAGCAGCATCGCCGACGCGAGTAACGCGAGGCCGAGGGGGATGACCACCGTGTCCAGCCGTGCGACGACGTAGCAGAACGTGATGAAGCCGGCGAAGATGACCAGCAGACGCCAGGTCCATTCGGCGCCGATCCGGACGAGGGGATGCACCGAGTCGGCAGGAGTGGAGCCTGCGGAATGACCAGATAGGCCAGGAGTGGAGCCTGCGGAATGACCAGATAGGCCAGGAGTGGAGCCTGCGGAATGACCAGATAGGCCAGGAGTGGAGCCTGCGGAATGACCGGAGGGGGCCGCTGTTGGAGGGGGTGCTGGACGGCTGGGAAGTACCTTTGACGCTTCTGCCTGCGGCTCGCGTTCGGTCACCCGGTAAATTTAACCCGTGCTGGCATCTTTGAGAGCGGTCTCGCTCACCCTGAAGAGTCGCTGGCCTCTCTATATGTTGTCGATGTTGCTGTCGAATCTGTTCGGCGCGGTGTTGGTGTTCGCGTTCGTGCGGTACGGGCTTCCCATCGAGGAGTCGCAGTCGATCGTCGCGGATCGTGTTCGCAATGTGTACGTGTTCGGGGCGTATCTGGTCGCAGCCGGTGCGGTGAGTCTGTATTACGCAGCTCGGACGTTGCGGAGTGTGATTCGGTGGCAGTTGCGCGGTGGCCCGCCGAACCGCAAGGAGCAGATGGCGACGCTGCATGCGCCGCTGCGACAGGCGATCGTGCATCTCGTCCTGTGGGTCATCGGCGGCGTCCTGTTCGTGCTGCTCACGGTGACGGAGATGCCGTCGCTGGCGGTGGCGGTGATCGTCACGGTGGTCATGGCGGCGACGGTGACGTTCGGTTTCACGTACATGCTCGGCGAGAGAATCCTGCGGCCGGTGGCTGCGATGGCTCTCAGCGAGGGCCGATTCGACCGGACGATGACGCCGGGCGTCGGGACCAGAATGGCGATGACGTGGGGTTTGGGCACGTTGATGCCCGTCATCGGCATCATCTTGCTGTGCGCGACGCAATTGACGACGGATCTGGTGTTCTCCACCGATTCGTTCGCGGTGGCGATCATCCTGCTCAGTGTCCTGGCGATCGGTCAGGCGTTCATTCTGTCGATGCTGACGGCGAGTCAGATCTCCGATCCCATTCGCCAGCTTCGCCGGGCGATCGAGCGTGTCCAGCGTGGGGACAACGACGTCGAGGTCGACGTGTTCGACGGCAGCGAGATCGGTCGACTGCAGGTCGGCTTCAACCGGATGATGGAGGAATCGGCCGAGCGTCGAGTGCTGCGGGAGCTGTTCGGTCAGCATGTCGGCGAGGACGTGGCCCGACGCGCATTGCAATTCGGTACCGAATTGGGCGGGGAAACTCGCTTCGTGGCGGTGCTGTTCGTGGACATGGTCGGATCGACGGCCACGGCGTCGGAGCGCCCACCCGGTGAAGTCGTCGAGCTTCTCAACGAGTTCTTCCGTGTGGTGGTCGACGTGATCGATCAGCACCACGGTTTCGTCAACAAATTCATGGGCGACGCCGCCCTCGCGATCTTCGGGGCGCCGCTGGACCGGCCCGACGCTCCGACGGCAGCATTGGCTGCCGCACGTGACCTGCGGTTTGCCCTCGACGACATCGTCGGACTCGACATCGGCATCGGTGTGTCGGCCGGCCTTGCGGTGGCAGGAAACATCGGCGCTAAGGAACGCTTCGAGTACACCGTCATCGGAGACCCGGTCAACGAGGCATCTCGTTTGACCGAATTGTCCAAACTTCGGCCCGGCCGCGTGCTGGCGTCGACGTCCGCTCTGTACTTCGCAAGTGACGAGGAACAGGAACACTGGGAGCTCGGAGATCAGGTCCAACTACGCGGCAGACGACGCCTCACCCACCTCGCATGGCCCGTGGAGCACCCGTGAACGTTCGACTCGTGTGGTTACCCTGTGAAGGTGGCCGAACCGAGACCCGAGCATGTGGCCGGCGCTCCTGAGGCAGGCAACCGAGGCCGGAGAAACCGCCTCCGCTGGCTGAAGTGGATCGCCGGGGTCGCGTTGATCGCTCTGCTCGTCGGCGAGGGCATTTATCTGTGGCCGCGGTTGCACGAGTCCTGGCAGGCGCTCACCGAGATCCATTGGGGTTGGCTCGCCGCGTGTGTGTTCACCCAAGCCGTGTCGCTGAGCGCGTTCGGGCGGGTGCAGAAGCAGTTGCTTCAGGCCGGCGGTGTGCGGGTTCGTCAGGCCAAGTCCGTCGCCGTCATCTACGGCAGCACTGCGATGTCTCTGACGCTGCCCGCCGGTCAGGTGTTCTCGACGGCGTTCACGTACCGCCAGACCCGACGCTGGGGTGCGAGTCCCGTCGTCGCGTCGTGGCAGCTCGCGATTTCGGGTGTCATCGCCGCTGCCGGGCTGGCCGTCCTCGGCGTCGCGGGCGCGTTGCTCGTCGGCGGATCGGTCAACACCTTCACACTGGTGCTTCCGATCGCCGGTGTGCTGGCGATCGTTCTTGCCGTTCGGTACGTCTCGGCGCACCCTCGGTCCATCCGCAGTGCGGCGCGGTGGGTTCTGCACAAGGTGAACGACTTTCGCAATCAGCCTCCCGATGCCGGGCAGGAGCGGATCGACGAGGTCATCGAACAGGTTCAATCGGTACAGCTCGGTAAGCGAGACGCCGGCCTGACGCTCGGCTGGTCGGCGGTGCATCGTCTCGCCGACGTCGCCTGCCTCGGTTTCGCGTGCTTCGCCGTCGGCGCAGATCCCCGCCTGTCCGGGTTGCTGTTCGCGTTCGCCGCCGCCAAGGCCGTCGGGTCGGTGCCGCTTGCTCCCGGCGGACTCGTCATCGTCGACGCCACCCTGATCGCGCTGCTGACCAGCGCGGCGTCGATCAGCGCGTCGCAGGCCGTGGCAGCGGCGTTCGTCTACCGCGCCGTCAGCTTCATCCTCGTCGCCGTCGTCGGCTGGATCGTCTTTCTCGTGCTGTTCCGTAAACACCAGCACGAGGACCTGGGGTACGACATCGCGTTGGAGAAGCAGGAGGCCAGGAACCTCCACCTCGACGTCCAGCCGAAGATCGACAGGTCGGATCCGGAACCTGCCTGATCACCGTGCGAGCGTGAGGATTTCGACTCCGTCGTCGGTGACGGCGATGGTGTGCTCGCTGTGCGCGGTGCGACATCCGGTGGAACTCTTGAGCGTCCAGCCGTCGGTGTCGGTGATCAACTTGTCGGTATCGGCCATCACCCACGGCTCCAGGGCGAGCAGCAGACCCGGCCTGAGCGTGTAGCCGCGGCCCTTGCGGCCACTGTTGGAGACGTGCGGATCCTGATGCATCGTCGAACCTATTCCGTGCCCACCGAATTCGGTGTTGACCTTGTAGCCGGCACCGGTGAGGACCGACCCGATGGCATGGGAGATGTCGCCCATCTTCACGCCCGGACCCGCGGCCTCGATTCCGGCGGCCAACGCGCGCTCGGTGGCGTCGATCAGCGCGACGCTGTCCGCGGGCTTCGTCTCGCCGACGACGAAGCTGATGGCGGAGTCCGCGGCGATACCTCCGAGCAGGATCGCGAGGTCGAGCGAGAGCAGGTCGCCGTCGGCGAGGGTGTAGTCGTGAGGGCGGCCGTGCAGAACAGCGTCGTTGACGCCCGTGCAGATGTAGTGACCGAACGGGCCGCTACCGAAGGACGGCGCGTAGTCGACATAGCAGGACTCGGCACCTGCCCCGAGAATCATTTCCTTGGTCCACCGGTCGATGTCGAGCAGATTGGTTCCGACGACGCTACGGCTCTTCATGGTCTGCAGGATCTCACCGACGAGTGCGCCGGTCTCGCGCGCCAGGGCGACCTGGCTGGGGTTCAGAATCTCGATCACGGTAGGGCCTTCCCGAAACAATCCAATAACTATACCGGCCGAACTATACCGGTCGACGAATCGAAAAAGTCTCCCGGGAATAGATGCGGACCGCGGTCCGCTTATGTACTATGCGTGTTGAACCTTCAATCAAACAGGAGTTGTCATGACCACCGCCATCGCATTGCCCGAACTGTCCGCAGGCACCTGGAACATCGACCCGGCGCACTCCACCGTCGGATTCTCGGTACGCCACCTCGTCGTCAGCAAGGTTCGCGGCCGCTTCCAGGCTTTCTCCGGCGCCATCACGGTCGCGGAGGACGGCACCCCCTCGGTCAACGCCGAAATCGACGTCACCTCCATCACCACCGACAACGAGCAGCGCGACGGCCACCTCAAGACGGCCGACTTCTTCGAGGTCGAGAAGTACCCCACCGCTACGTTCACCTCCACCTCCGTCAAGGCCGACGGCGGCGACTTCGTGGTCACCGGTGACTTCACCCTCCACGGTGTCACCAAGTCCATCGACCTGAAGCTCGAGTTCAACGGCGTCAACCCCGGAATGGGCGCAGGCCCGGTCGCAGGCTTCGAGGCCAGCACCACCATCAACCGTCGCGACTTCGGCATCTCCATCGACATGCCCCTCGAAGGCGGCGGCGCAGTCGTCGGCGACAAGATCGCACTGACCCTCGAGATCGAGGCAGGCCTCGCTGCTTGATGCAGCCCGCCTCTCTCCACCTGAGCACCGGGTGACCTCTTCGGTCGCCCGGTGCTCTCGTATGTCGGCAAGAACGACCCATGTGGACGGGAGTGGAGCCGGCAGGAACGACCCATGTGGACGGGAGTGGAGCCGGCAGGAACGACCCATTTACTCTGTGTGGGTGACCAAGCGCAGCCCGATTTTCGCCGCCGTCGTCGATCTGATTCTCGTGATCGTGTTCTGCGCGATCGGCCGGCGCAGCCATGACGAGGCGGGTGCCATCACCGGTCTCGTGCACACGGCGTGGCCGTTCGTGGCAGGTGCCGCGGTCGGCTGGGCTGCATCGTGGGCGCTGTATCGGGACAAGTTCGACGCGTATCTGATTGTCCCGACGGGCATCGTCGTCTGGGTGTCGACGGTCGTCGTCGGGATGATTCTCAGGGTGATAAGTGGGCAGGGAACGGCCTTCAGCTTCGTTCTCGTCGCGTCGACGGTGCTTGCTGTTTTCCTGCTCGGGTGGCGCGCACTCGCGAAGTTGTTGCCGACCCCGAAAAACTGACCGTATCTCCCCCAATTCGCCGCCTGAGCATGGGACAGTTCACTAATGGCCGATGTTCAGAGCAAGCAAGACACAGCGTTCTTCGGGCAGCCGTTCGCGCTGGCGAACCTCTTCGGCGTGGAGATGTGGGAGCGGTTCTCGTTCTACGGGATGCAAGGCATCCTCATCTACTACCTGTACTACTCGGTGGCCGACGGCGGACTCGGAATTGCGGAGAGTTCGGCGACGTCGATCGTGGGCGCCTACAGCGGAACGGTGTACCTCTCGACCATCCTCGGCGCATGGATCGCGGACAGGCTCCTCGGCTCGGAGCGCACGTTGTTCTACAGCGCCGTCCTGATCATGCTCGGCCACATCGCCCTGGCACTTCTTCCCGGTTTCCTCGGGGTCGGAGTGGGTCTGGTCCTCGTCGCATTCGGTAGCGGCGGCCTCAAGGCGAACGCGACGTCCCTCGTCGGCGATCTGTACGACGAGCACGACAATCGTCGAGACGCCGGGTTCTCGCTCTTCTACATGGGCATCAATCTCGGCGCGTTCGTCGGCCCACTGCTGACCGGTCTGGCGTGGGACACCGCGGGATTCCATGCCGGATTCGGCTTGGCGGCAGTCGGTATGGCGCTCGGACTGATTCAATACACCCTCGGCCGCAAGCACCTCGGCACCATCGGAGCCACGCCTCCGAATCCGCTTCCCGGCGCCGAGCGTGCACGGTGGGCGATAATCGCAGTCGTCGCGATCGTTGCCGTCGCACTACTCGCGATCTTCGGCGCACTCACCGCGTCGAACCTGTCCGACGTGGTGGTGGGCGTGACCGTCGTCGCCGCGATCGGTTACTTCGCAATCATTCTCTCCAGCAAGCAGATCACGAAGATCGAACGCCGACGCGTCATCTCGTTCATTCCGATGTTCATCGCGAGCGCCGCGTTCTGGTCGCTGTTCCAGCAGCAGTTCACGACCGTCCCGCTCATCGCGGATTCCAAGCTGGACCGCAACCTGTTCGGTTGGGAGTTCCCACCCAACTGGGTGCAGTCGATCAACCCGGTCTTCATCATCATCTTCGCCGGTGTGTTCGCGGCTGTGTGGACCAAGCTGGGTGACCGTCAGCCGTCGACGCCGCTGAAATTCGCAGCGGGCGTGTCCATCATGGGTCTCGCTTTCCTGGCGTTCGTGCCCTCGCTCGCGGGTGCATCCATGCCGTTGCTGGCGCTCATCGGCATTCTGTTGCTGTTCACGTTCGCGGAGCTTTTCCTCTCGCCCGTCGGGCTTTCGCTGTCCACGAAGCTCGCACCGGAGAACTTCCACACGCAGATGGTCGCGCTGTTCTTCCTGTCCGTCGCGCTCGGCTCGGCCATGGCAGGCACGCTTGCGGGTTACTACGATCAGGACAACCCGAATCCGTTCTTCTACACGGTCGGCGGTGCTTCCATTGCCGTCGGTGTCGTCCTCGTCGCCCTCACGCCGTGGATCAAGAAGATGATGAGCGGGGTTCGCTAACCCCGGTACAGCCAGGCGGCCAAGCCGAGTCCGAGCACGCCGACGGTGATCCGCAACACCGTCGGCGGAATGACTTTCACCACCGGGGGTCCGCAGTAGCCACCGGCGAACGCCCCGATGGCGAGGGCAAGCGCGGCGAGCCAGTGCACGTCACCGGAGAACACGAAGACCAGAGCAGCGATTGCGTTCGCTATGCCGAGAAAGAAACTCTTCAGAATGCTTGCGCGCCAGATCGAATCGGACGTACAGATCAACGCCAGCGCCAGGAAGATCACGCCCGCTCCTGCACCGAAGTAACCCCCGTAGATCGCCACGAAGAACAGCGACACGGGGTACAAACGCGGGAATTCGCCTCCGGCAGCCAATTTCCGGATACGCGGCTGAGCCAGCAGCGCGATTGCGGCGAAGGCGACCAGAAACGGCACGACGGCCTCGAAGGAATCCTCGGGCGCGAACAGCAGCAACAGTGCACCGGCGAGCCCACCGGCAGCGGAGATCGCCGCGAATCGGACGAGTTTCTTTCCGTCCTTGGCGATCTCGCTCGACGCATTGGTGGTGGCCCCGACTCCGACCGCCACCATCGCCACCGTGTTGGTGACATTCGCGGCGACCGGCGGTACGCCTGCCATCAACAGCGCCGGATAGGACACCAGTGACGCCAACCCGGTCACGAAACCCACGAGGCCGGCGAAGAAACCGGCGACGACGAGTAGTCCGAATTCGAGCAGAGTCACGAAGGGTAAAGCTACTCGGTGGTGCCGGAGTCCAATGCAGTCAGCATCTGTGTGCCCATCTTCACGGCCTGATCGGTGCCGTACGCATCCTCGATGTACACCGCGAACGCCAGGTCACCTCGGGTGCCGATGAACCAACGGTCGTCGTCCGAATTGCCGGCGAAACCGGTCAAGCCGTCGTAGGCAGCAAAACCCTCGTCCTGCGCGGAGTTCTGGAAGATTTCCCGAAGACGCTGCAACGCAGACTCGGGAATCGCTGCCGTCTCCTTGCTCGCGGTCGCCGTCTGACCTGCCACGATCGACGGCAGCGTCGCGCCGCCTCTCGCCACGGCCGCACCCATCTGGGCCAGACCGAACGGGGTGACCGTGACGTCGGACGGCGTGTTCCCGACGTTCCGGAAGCGATCGATGGAACTGCTGCTCGACGGGAACTGCCCCGTGTAGGCGTTCAGGCCCGGCATCGAATAATCGACGCCGAAACCGAGACTCGTCGGATCCACATCGTCGACCGCCAGCAGATCGGCAGCCGATCCGACGGGATACATCGCCGAGAACGCGATCTGGCCCTGCTCGTTGGCATAACTGTTCTGGGCAGCGGCGACTATCGCACCGGTCGAGGGTGCGATGGCCACGATCGAGGCCGCCGACGGCGCACTGACCACCGCTTCCTCGGCCGCGAGCTGGACCTGCGGATCGAGCGTCGACTGCAGATCCGGACCGGCAGGCCCCTGGAAGCCTGCCTGCCGAACGTAGGTGCCGTCGGGCCCGATGACGTCGACGGCCCAACCTGCCGTCGCGTCACGGTTCTGCTGCCACGCGTCGCGCAACGAGTCCAGCAGCGGCGACGTGATCCGGCGGTCCCCCGCGATCAGCTTCGGCGTCTGCGTGATGACAACACCGGGAATGGCCCTGAGATCATCCTCGAGCACCGCGAAGTCGTCGTCGCGCAGATTGACGGCGAGCACCGAACTGCCCGGCGTCGCCGCCAACTCGGTGAGCAGCGAGTCCGACGTGATCAGAGGGGCGACGACGTCGATGACATCGGCGAGCTGCGCGGTGGACGCCGCTGGGTCCGGCATCTGCGCAGGGTCGAGCAGAACGGCGTTGATCGTCCGCTCGTTCATCAGCACGTTCCGAGCCGAATCGAAGACCAACGGCGGCGCTGCATCGGTGCGTACGTACCGGACCGAACCACCCGGCACCATGTCCGGCGCCACCACAGCCGGCTCCCACGCGATGCGCCACCCGACACTGAGCTTCTTCGCCGTGCCGCGGGTGTCGTAGGCCCAATCCTGACCGTCACGGAAATGCCAGTCGGAATCGACGGTGAAGAATCCCGAGTCGCCGCTCAGATCGATGAACTGGCCGACCTCGAAGTCCCCCGTCGAC
>NZ_NOXZ01000069.1:0-541 GCF_002258225.1 Rhodococcus sp. RS1C4
AGCAAACGGAATGATCGCACTCGATCCTGTCACTCCTGTTGGACCGGTGGCGCCTGTTGCTCCTGTACCTGTGACTCCCGTGGCGCCTGTTGCACCGGTCACTCCGGTGGCGCCGGTGAGACCTGTAGCTCCGGTGACTCCGGTGACTCCAGTTAATCCAGTTGCTCCAGTTGCTCCGGTTGCTCCGGTTAAACCTGTGGCTCCTGTTACTCCAGTTGCTCCGGTTAAGCCTGTGGCTCCTGTGACACCGGTCGCTCCGGTTACTCCAGTTAATCCAGTTGCACCGGTCACTCCTGTCGCTCCGGTGACTCCAGTTGCACCCGTATCTCCTGTTACCCCGGTGGCTCCTGTGACGCCGGTTGCTCCTGTATCTCCAGTTGCTCCGGTTGCTCCTGTACCCGTGACGCCCGTTGCTCCTGTATCACCCGTTGTCCCAGTTGCTCCGGTGGCTCCTGTGACGCCCGTTGCTCCGGTCGCTCCTGTATCACCGGTTACCCCAGTTGCTCCTGTCGCTCCCGTGACACCTGTCGCGCCTGCGGCT
>NZ_NOXZ01000058.1:0-519 GCF_002258225.1 Rhodococcus sp. RS1C4
GGTCGGTAACACCCGAAGCCGGTGGCCTAACCCCTTGTGGGAGGGAGCCGTCGAAGGTGGGATCGGCGATTGGGACGAAGTCGTAACAAGGTAGCCGTACCGGAAGGTGCGGCTGGATCACCTCCTTTCTAAGGAGCCTCTTCTCTACTCGGACCGTCACACAGGTGACGGGGGAGTGAGACAGAAACCGTTTCGGATGCATACGTCATCCGGCGGTGCTCACGGGTGGAACACTGACAACCATTGACTGCGTAGCGGTGAGGCTTGAATGTTTCGCCGGCAGGAGATATATCGATGCACTGTTGGGTCCTGAGAGAACACGTGAGTGTTTCTTTCTAGGCAAGACATATACAGGCAACTTCGGTTGTATCTATCGGTTCCCTTGGTTGGGGATGTCTGAGGTCGACGTGTACGGGGTTGTGTGTGTGTTGTTTGAGAATTGCACAGTGGACGCGAGCATCTTTGTTGTAAGTAATGAAGAGCGTACGGTGGATGCCTTGGCACCAGGAGCCGATGAAG
>NZ_NOXZ01000015.1:0-9941 GCF_002258225.1 Rhodococcus sp. RS1C4
CACCCGCACTGTCCCCACCCATGTGATCCCCCTTCACATCGTCACGCGTGCGCGGTCCCCACCCCGTCGCGCCGGGCAATTCTGGCACACATTCGGCGACACGGGCGTGAGGTTGCGGGCTCTGGCCTGCGCCTTCACGGCAAGTCTCAACTTCAACTCGAGACCCACCTGTCACACAGTCCGTCGATGCGCGACAATGGTGCGGTGAACGACGCACGGAGCACAGCCAAACATCTCGATTCGGAGACCCCGGACACGCCGGACGTGGCCGGTGGAGAGTCGAATCGAGGCTCTCGGCTGTACCCGCGCGTCACCAGTTTCCGGTCCAGGCGCGGCGCGTTGACCGATGCCCAGCAGACCACGTGGGATTCGCTGTGGCCGCGCATCGGCCGTGACGTCGCCGACGAGAAGATCGACGTCGACGCCTGGTTCGGTCGTTCCGCTCCGGCGATCCTCGAGATCGGATCGGGAACCGGAACTGCAACGACGTCCATGGCCAAGGCCGAGCCGCACGTCAACCTGATGGCGGTCGAGGTCTACCGGCCCGGGTTGGCTCAGACCCTTCAGCAGATCGAGCGCGACGACATCGAGAACATCAGGCTGCTCCGCGGCGATGCGATGGACGTTCTGGAGAACATGTTGACGCCCGAGTCGCTGACCGGGGTCCGCGTGTTCTTCCCCGACCCCTGGCCGAAGGCGCGTCACCACAAGCGCCGCCTGTTGCAGGCCCCCACGTTCGCGATGATCGTCGACCGTCTGAAACCTGGCGGAGTACTGCACGTCGCGACCGATCACGCAGACTATGCGGAGTGGATTGCCGAAGCCGGGAACGCAGAGCCCGGTTTGACCGTTCTCGACTGGGAATCTCCGATGACACACGAGCGGCCCGTCACCAAGTTCGAGGGCAAAGCCCAACTGGTGGGTAGCTCGGTGACGGAGCTGATATGGGGGAAGAGTCCACGATGACGTACAGCGAGCAGAGCGTCGACACGTCGCTGGCCCCGATCCCGAACATCGACACGGGTGATACTCGACACACCAGACGAGTGCTCCTCGTGTGGGATGCGCCGAATCTCGACATGGGCCTCGGCGCGATTCTCGGCGGTCGGCCGACGGCTGCCTACCGCCCGCGATTCGATGCGCTGGGCCGATGGCTGCTTCAACGGACGGCGGAACTGTCCGCCACCGGCACGTCGACGCTCGAACCCGAGGCGACGGTGTTCACCAACATCGCCCCTGGCAGCGCCGATGTGGTTAGACCGTGGGTCGAAGCATTGCGTAACGTGGGTTTCGCGGTGTTCGCCAAGCCGAAGGTCGACGAGGACAGTGATGTCGACGCCGACATGCTGGACCACATCGAGCTGCGTAATCGCGGCGGCGGGCTGGCCGGCGTCATGGTCGCGTCTGCGGACGGACAAGCGTTTCGCGAGCCGTTGGAGGACATCGCTGCAACTGGCGTACCCGTTCAGGTGCTCGGATTCCGTGAGCACGCAAGCTGGGCGGTGACGTCGGAGACGCTGGAGTTCCTCGACCTCGAGGACATCCCCGGCGTCTTCCGTGAGCCTCTGCCACGGGTGAGCCTGGACTCGCTCCCGGACGAGGGCGCATGGTTGCAGCCGTTCCGCCCACTGTCCGCCCTGCTCGTCGGGCGCCAAGGAGTTTCTTAAGTGTTCGCCAGATGGGGAGATCTCGTCTACCGCTTGCGGTTCACGGTCATCGGAGTCATGGTGGCCGCGCTTCTGGGCTTCGCCGCATACGGCCTCGACCTGAACGACCACCTGAGCCAGAGCGGTTGGGACGACCCGGGCTCCGAGTCGGTGCAGGCCGCGCGCCTCGCCGATCAGACGTTCGGCCGCGACAAACAGGGCGACGTGATCGTGCTGTACACGGCGCCCGAGGGCAAGACCGTCGACGATCCGGAGTTCAACGCCAAGGTCACCGACAGTCTCAACTCGCTCGTCGCGAACAACCCCGAGCAGATCGAGAAGATCAACGGCACCTACTTCCGGGTCGACGGTGTGGTCAGCGTCAATGCCCTGGCGACCGAAGACCGCACCCACGCGATCGCCAGCATCGCGATGCTCGGCGACAACGACACCGAACTCACCAACAATTTCCAAGCCGTCAAGGACGTCTTCTACATAGACGGCGTCGACGTGCAGGTGACGGGACTGCAAGCCGTCGCGGGTGCCCTGCAATCGACCATGGCGGGCGACATCCACCGCATGGAGCTGCTGGCCATCCCGGCTGTCGCAGTGCTGCTGTTCTTCATCTTCGGTGGCGTCGTCGCCGCGGCCCTTCCGCTGATCGTGGGCGGCCTGACCGTCGTCGGCGCCAACGGCATCGTCAAGGTCTTCACCAATTTCACCGAGGTCAACAGCTTCGTCGCGCCTGTGGTCTCGCTCGTCGGACTCGGTCTCGCGATCGACTACGGACTGTTCATCGTGTCGAGATTCCGCGAGGAACTCGGTGACGGCTATTCGACGAAGCAGGCTGTTCGACGGTCGGTCATGACCGCGGGTCGGACGGTCGTCTTCTCGGCGACGATGATCGTCGCCAGCCTCGGCGGCCTGCTGCTGTTCCCGCAGGGCTTCCTCAAATCGGTGGCCTACGGATCGATCGCGACGGTGGCCCTCGCGGCTCTCACCGCGGTCACGATCCTGCCTGCCATCCTGGCAATCCTCGGGCCACGGGTCGACGCGCTGGGCTTCAAGTTCATGCGCAAG
Organism: Rhodococcus sp. RS1C4; assembly: GCF_002258225.1. Classification (NCBI taxonomy): domain Bacteria; kingdom Bacillati; phylum Actinomycetota; class Actinomycetes; order Mycobacteriales; family Nocardiaceae; genus Rhodococcus; species Rhodococcus sp. RS1C4. Next base: position 2,727 of record NZ_NOXZ01000015.1, read on the forward strand.
ACCAAGTCGTCCGAGGAAATCGAGAACGGCATGTGGGGAAAGCTGACCCGGTGGGTCATGCGCAACCCGCTGAAGGTCACGATTCCCATCGTCCTCGGTCTGGTACTGCTGACGCTGCCCGTCGGCAACATCAAGTTCGGCGGCATCAACGAGACCTACCTGCCGCCGGACAACGTCACCCGCCAGGCCCAGAACGAGTTCGACGAACTGTTCCCCGGCCAGCGCACCGAGCCGATCAAGGCCGTCATCGAGAACGCGCAGGGTCCGAACCTCGCTGCGATCACCAGCCAACTCAACGAGGCTCCCGGCCTGATCGAGAAGTTCTCCCCGACCGGCGCCAGCAAAGACGGCATCATCGTCTTCAAGGCAGGCCTCGTCGATCGAAACGACTCGAAGCCCGCCATCGACTACCTGCGCAGCATCGATGTCCCCGAGGGCTCGTCGGTGCAGATCACCGGCACTCCGGTGATCGAACAGGACTCCATCGCGGCCCTCATCGACAACTTGCCGCTGATGGCGATACTCGTCGTGTTCGTCGTGACGCTGCTGATGTTCCTGACGTTCGGATCGTTGGTGTTGCCGATCAAGGCAGTGCTCATGACGACGCTGGGACTCGGCGCGACGATGGGCATCCTGACGTGGATCTTCATCGACGGCAACGGCGCCAGCTTCATGAACTTCACACCCGGGCCCATCATGGCCCCGGTGCTGGTGTTGATCATCTCGATCGTGTTCGGATTGTCGACCGACTACGAAGTCTTCCTGCTCTCACGCATGGTCGAGGCCCGGGAGAGAGGTGCGTCCACGAGCGAAGCCATCCGCGTCGGAACCTCGCATACCGGACGCATCATCACCGCGGCGGCTTTGATCCTCATCGTCGTGACCGGCGCATTCGCGTTCTCCGACTTGGTGATGATGAAGTACATCGCCTACGGAATGATCGCCGCGCTCATCATCGACGCCACCCTCATCCGCATGTTCCTCGTCCCGGCGACCATGAAACTCCTGGGCGACGACTGCTGGTGGGCACCGAAATGGATGAAGCGAATCCAGGAGAAGCTCGGCCTCGGCGAGACCATCCTCGAGGACGAACTGATGCCTACCGACGTCCCCGAACTCGCCACCGCAGGCGCACCGGCACCCGTCGCACCCCCGGTGCGCACCGCCCCACGCCGAAGCGAACCGCTGACCGAACCGATCCCCGTCGTCGCACCGACAGGATCCGGGCCGATCCGCGCAACGCACGCCGCCCGAGAGGACGACCGCCGATCCGCCACCGGCAGGCCGTCCGCAGCCCCCGAAACTCAGGATCACTCCGCCGGCTCCGCTCCCAGCCCCCTGGGTCACTCCGCAGGCTCCGCTCCCAGCCCCCTGGGTCACTCCGCAGGCTCCGCTCCCAGCCCCCTGCCGCCGGCTACCCAGAAGCAACCCGCCGTCGAGAGGCCGACACCTCCACCGGTGCCGCGGGCCGAACCTCCGAAGCGCGAACCGGTCCGCGCACAGAGCAACCGAAGCTCCTCCCCCGACCCACGGTCCATCGAGAGTTGGTTGGCCGACCTTCGTGCGCCGTCGGAGCCACAGAAACCCGAAACGCCGAAACCCGAAACGCAGGCTCCCGTCGGCTCGACAACGGACAACACCCGCGCCGACGCCGACCGGACGTCCGTCAACGCATCCAGTCGGTCGGACGAACCACGCCGCAACGGTTCAGCTGCGTACGGCGCAACACCGAACGGCTCGGGAACCAACGGCTCCGGCGCGAACGGATCCGGCACACATGGCTCCGGCACGAACGGCTCGGGCACGAACGGCTCGGGCACGAACGGCTCGGGCACGAACGGCTCCGGACGAAACAGCTACTACGGCTCCGGCGTCAACGGCAGCGGCTCGAACGGCAACGGTTCGAACGGCCGCAGTTCCTCCGCGTCGGGCAGCAACGGCTCGGGATACGGCTCCAGCAACGGTTCCACTGAAGGCTCCAACGGTTCCGGCCATGGCTCCAACGGCTCGGGTTACGGTTCCGCCGGCTCCAACGGCTCGGCGTATGGCGCGCGCGGCACCGGCCAGCCGCCGGAAGCAGGGCCGACCGCGCCGAGGACCGGCGGGATTCGCGGGTACTCGCAGGATCAGAGCCGTGACGCCGAGGCTTCTTCTGCAGCGTCACGCCCGGAGACCCCGCAACCGGAACAGCCGACGCCGCCGCGCACGCAGGCCGCTCCCCGGGCTCGCTACGACATTTCGACGCGCAATGCTCCACGCACCCCAGCGCCGGAGGATCAGTCGACCAGGTCGTGGCCGGCACCGACACCGACACCGACACCGACACCGACACCGACACCGGACGAGCGTCCGGCAGGTTCGTCACGTCGTTCGGACGAACAGACTGCCCCGGCCGACGGTAATTCCAGTACCGAGGACCCGGACAGCGGTCGACACCGCGGAGGCGACAGCCGTCAGGCACTGAGCGTCAGCGAGCTGTTGGCGCGCGAGCGTCGCAAGTAACGAATCTTCACCATGTCGAAGGCCACCCGAGGCGGCTCGGGTGGCCTTCGTCGTGTTCGGGCACAGATTCGTCGGGCAGCATTGTTCGGTGTCACAACGCTCGATCGGAACGTCGGCGCATTCTCGGCCGTTGTCCCCTAGGACCCCGCCACGCTGCACGTTCGTCGGCGTCGGTGGCCGATTTTCGACGACAACGAGGAGCAGACTGAGTGTTCGCCACCTGGGGAGATCTCGTCCATCGCTGGCGGTACACGGTGTTGGGTGTGATGGTCGCGGGCCTCCTCGCGATGGCTGCGTACGGAGTGGGTTTCGAGAACCATCTGAGCCAGGGCGGGTTCGACGATCCAGGTTCGGAATCGGTGGCTGCGGCTACGCTCGCCGACTCCACGTTCGGACGCGACACCGAGGGCGACGTCATCGTTCTGTACACCGCGCCCGAGGGCAAGACCGTCGACGATCCGGCCTTCACCGCGGCCGTGACGAAGAGCCTCGGCTCGCTCGTCGCCGACCACCCGGACCGAATCGCCAAGATCAACGGCACCTACTTCCAGGTCGACGGCGTCGTCAGCGCTGCGGCGCTCGCGACCGAGGACAAGCGTCACGCGATCGCCAGCATCGCCATCGTCGGAGACGACGACACCGAGCTGACCAACAACTTTCAGGACGTGAAGGACGCGTTCTACATTCCTGATATCGACAGCCAGGGCGGTGATGTCCAGGTGACCGGTCTGCAGGCGGTGGCAGGGGCCCTGCAGTCGACGATGTCCGAAGACATTCACCGGATGGAAATCCTCGCCATCCCTGCTGTCGCGGTTCTGCTGTTCTTCGTCTTCGGCGGTGTGGTCGCTGCGGCGCTGCCGTTGATCGTGGGTGGCCTGACGGTTGTCGGCGCCAACGGAATCGTGCGCCTGTTCACCGATTTCACCGAGGTGAACACTTTTGTCGCCCCGGTCGTCTCGATGGTCGGTCTCGGTCTCGCCATCGATTACGGCCTGTTCATCGTCTCGCGTTTCCGTGAAGAACTCGGAGACGGTCGCACCACCGCGGACGCCGTGAAGAGGTCGGTCATGACGGCCGGGCGAACGGTGGTCTTCTCGGCGACGATGATCGTGGCCAGCCTGGGCGGTCTCCTGCTCTTTCCGCACGGGTTCCTCAAATCGGTTGCCTACGGGTCGATTGCGACTGTTGCGCTTGCCGCCCTGACCGCGGTGACGGTGCTTCCCGCGCTCCTCGCAATTCTCGGGCCACGCGTGGACGCGTTGGGTCTGAAGTTCATGCGAAAGACCCGCTCGTCCGAGGAAATCGAGAACGGGATGTGGGGCAAGCTCACTTCCTGGGTCATGCGGCGTCCGATCAAGGTGGCCGTGGTCATCGTTCTCGGCCTGCTGGTACTGACTCTTCCCGTCGGGAAGATCGAGTTCGGCGGAATCAACGAGACCTACCTGCCGCCGGACAACCCCACACGCGTCGCCCAGGCTCAGTTCGACGAGTTGTTTCCCGGGCAACGTACCGAGCCCCTGAAGTTGGTCATCGAGGGCGCGCAGGGATCTTCGCTCGGGCAGATCACCAAGCAGGCGAACGAGGCACCCGGTCTCGTCGAGAAATTCTCACCGACGGGCACCAGCAAGAACGGCATCATCGTCTTCAAAGCTGGTCTCGAAGACAGGAACGAATCGTCCGAGGCAATCGAGTACCTACGCGGACTCGAGGTTCCCGACGGCGCGACGGTATCCGTAACCGGAACTCCTGCAATCGAATACGACTCCATCGAGGCATTGGAGGAAAGACTTCCACTGACGGCGGTCCTCGTCGTCCTCGTTGTGACGTTGCTGATGTTCTTGACATTCGGATCGCTGGTCCTGCCCATCAAAGCCGTCCTCATGACCGCCCTGGGGCTCGGTGCGACGATGGGGATCCTCACCTGGATCTTCATCGACGGCCACGGTGCGAGCCTGATGAACTTCACACCCGGTCCGATCATGGCGATGATTCTGTTGTTGATCGGCGCCATCGTGTTCGGATTGTCCACTGATTACGAAGTGTTCCTGCTCTCACGGATGGTCGAAGCGCGGGAGAAGGGTGCCAGCACCACGGACGCGGTGCGCATCGGGACAGCCCATTCGGGGCGAATCATCACTGCTGCGGCGCTGATTCTGATCGTCGTCACCGGGTCGTTCGCATTCTCGGACTTGGTGATGATGAAGTACATCGCGTACGGGATGATCGCCGCACTCATCATCGACGCCACGGTCATTCGGATGTTCCTCGTGCCGTCGGTCATGAAGCTGCTCGGCGACAGCGCCTGGTGGGCACCGAAGTCAATGAAGAAAGTTCAACAGAAGCTGGGTCTCGGCGAGAAGTACCTGTAGACCAGCGCTACCCGTCGCAGCTCCTGAGCAGCAGGAACCGCGACGGGTAGCGTCGTGCTGATTCAGCTCGCGGCGCGGTCGGCGAACACCTTTGCGTAGCGTGTGCCTGCGAAGAGCAGCAGCAGTCCGACAACGATGAAAGCTCCGACTCGGAACAGTCCGTCCAAGGCCACGAGGTCGAAGAGGAACAGTTTCGCGACGGACACCGCGGTCAGAGACAGTCCGGCCAACAGTGCAGTGTGCGCGTACTTTTCGCTCTTGAGGCCGAAAGCCAGCAGTGCCATCGCGATCGCCATGGCTTCGATGGTTGCGGCGCAGTGTCCGGCGACGAATCCGGTGGTTCCGCCGATCGCCGCCACACCCAGGGCAACCGTTGCCGACGCCAGTGCGTAGAGAGACGCCAGTCCGGCAACCACCGAGCACGCTTGCGCGTTCTTATCCACGATCTTCAGCTGGATACCGACCATTACCAGTCCGGCCGATACGATCGCGAGAAGCACGCCAGCGAGCACGACACTTAATTCGTCTGTTGCATAACGCGCATCCATCATCGCTGCGGGCGGGGAGACCACCAGATATCCCAGTGCACCGAACAGGCCGAACGCCAGGGCCGAGTAGTACGCCGGCTTCGAGGTTCCGCGGTGCGCCGTAGCGAGCAGTACAGCGGAGACGACCAGCAAAGCGAGCGGCCGCAGTTCGGTTGCCGTCGGTACGAGCACTGCCTGCAGCAGCGCAAGCGAGCCGACGATCGTCAGGATCGTACGGGCGAGGGCAGGCAACCAGGAGACCATCGCGATCACGACGACGCAGGCTATCGCGACCACACCCTCGACCAAGGTCACTGTCCACGGCTCGAACAGCGTTCCCACCGCGAGGACTGGAACGGCGGATACTCCGGCCATCACCGACGCCATGACGTCGGCTGCATTGCGACGCAACAACTCCACCGAACTACCGACACCGAACGCGGCCACGATCCCCGAAACGATCAGGAGCGGTAATGCGTCGCTCCCCATCACATCCAAGCTGACCGCCTGAGCGATCCCGACGAGGGTGGCCACCACAACGGGGAGCGTCCGCACGGCAGCGAGGTACGGCCAGTCACGGCCGAGCTGCGCAGCGAAGCTCGCGATGAACGTGGCAGTGAAGAACGCGATGAGCGACAACGTGATTCCGCCGGTGACCACCGGCCCACACACCGCAACGCCGGCGAGGATGAGGACTGCCATCGGTTGCGAGCGCCAGGAGACGGCCAGCGCGACGCCTGCCGCCGCGATCCCGAATGCCGCTACGAGTCCGATCGCGGGCTCCAGCCACTCGTAGATGACGGTCACCGCCACGACGTCCAAATAGAGCCCGGCGATACCTGTTGCTGCGGTTGCGATTCCACCGACCCGTCCACCGGATTTGCGGTAGATCCGCGACCCTGCGTACACCAGTGCGACAGAGAAAGCTCCCCCGGCTACGACCCTGAGCTCGGGGCCGAACCATCCGGCCTGTGCCGCGAGCACGAGAAGCATGACCACGCCGACCAGAGTGACTCCTGCACCCGCGACTGCGAGTACGCGGCTGATCACACCGTCGCGTTGCCACCACGGCTCCGACTTCGGCGCAGGCTGCTTCGGGGCCACAGGAGACCTCACCGGCGTCGGAGGCTGCGCCGGCACCTGGGGGCGCACCGGCGTTTGCGGATGTACGGGCGTTTGTGGATGTACGGGCGTTTGTGGATGCATGGATGCAGACTGGTGCGTGGGCGCATGCGGATGGATTTGCTGAGACAAACCCGGGTACGCGTACGGAACTCCCTGCGACGGGTAGTGGACCGCAGGCTGCGAAGCCGGGCTGGGCTGTTCCGTCCGAGGCACAGTCAGCTGGCTCTGCAGGACGCCGAGGTCGCCGGACACTCGGCGCATCTGCTCGCTCAAGGAGGCGAACTGGCTCGCGAGGCCGGAAACCAATCGCGGATCGATCCCTGGTGTTGTCATGCGGTTCAGTGTTGTCGTCGCCCACCCCCGAGTCCTGAGTAGAACTACCCGGGCGACGTGGGTAATTCCTCGGCACCGAGCGACGGCTTAGGCTCGGGCTTGGGCTAGGGCTCAGGCCACGGCGTTGTCCCGCTGCCCTCTGCCAGCTGCCCGCTGCCCGCTGCCCGCTGCCCGCTGCCCGCTGCCCGCTGCCCGCTGCCCGCTGCGATGATCGACCTTGTGGCGCACTGATATTGCTACTACGCATTGCTTTGCTTCTGCGGGCATGACTGTGCGCGGCACACGCGGAGCGTGTGTGCCGCTGGCAGCCTGCTGGTGGTCATCGACCTGGTGGTGGGTCCTGTTCCGGTGGGCTTCGG
>NZ_NOXZ01000039.1:0-228506 GCF_002258225.1 Rhodococcus sp. RS1C4
TGCGTCGCCGAGGTTGGCGAGTGCGAGCTGGCCGGTGACCTCGCCGGTGGCGGGGTTGGTGACCGGTGCGGTGGTGGTGGAGGTACCAGCGAACGGCTTGTTGTCGTACCAGTGCGAAATTGTGCTCACGAAAAGGTTCCTTCGTCTCGGCGTTGTGACATCCACCTTGTCTCGCAAGTTTGCGCTAGTCAAAGGCCAATATCGCAGTGGCGCGTGCAAAAATGCACGATTCTGATAGCCTCGTCGGGTGTTCACTGCCGACCACCTGCTCTACTTCCTCGAAGTGTCCCGTCACGGCCGCCTCAACGAGGCCGCGAAGGCGCTGGGGGTCGACCACACCACCGTCGGTCGACGGATCACGAGCCTCGAGAAATCGGTCGGTCAGCGACTGTTCGATCGCACTCCTGCGGGATGGCGTCTCACCGAAGCCGGCCGACGACTGGTCGGGTACGCGGAATCCGTCGAGTCGACCTTGATCGCTGCATTCGAGGATCAGACGTCCAGCGTCGGCTCGCTCAGCGGGTCGGTTCGTATCGCCGCACCGGACGGATTCGGTGCGTTCGTGTTGACGCCCAACCTCACCACGCTGCGCCGGAAGCATCCCGACCTCGACGTCGAACTGGTCACGGCGACGGAGCACAACACCTTGAACACAAGGGAATTCGACGTCGCGATCACGTTGGAACAACCGTCGCCGCGGTTCGTCGTGTATCGGAAGCTCGCGACGTACTCGTTGTATCTGTACGCGACCGAGGAGTACCTGCAGTCCCATCCGAGAATCTCCACGAGCGACGATCTGCGAGAGCACACGCTCATCTGGTACGTCGGCGCCCTCCTCGACGTGGCTCCGCTGCGGATACTCGATTCGTTTCTGACCGACGGACGAGCGCAGATTCAGACCAACAACATCACCGGTCACTGGCTCGCCGCGCGCAGCGGTCTCGGGATCGCGCCGTTGCCCAGCTACATCGGAGAACCGGACGACACCCTCGTCCGCGTGGCCGGAGAACAGTTCTCGATCGACCGGACGTACTGGGTCGCAGTACCGCGCGAACTGGCAGGGCTGGCGAGAGTCAAAGCCGTCGACGAACTGCTTCGTGCGGTCGTGGCGGACGCGCCTCATCTCCGATCGGACGGGTGAGCGTGTATAGGCTGAGACCGACATGATCACGTTGTTCGCTGCGCTGACCGGGTTTGCACTTCTCGATTCCCTGGATGTTCTTCTGATCGGTCTGACCGCCGCGATCGCGTACGACGCCCGGATGCACAGGCGTTCACCGCTTCGAACCGGATCGGCTTTTCTCGGCGGAGTCTTCGCCGCCACGACTGCCTTCGGAATACTGGCTGTGCTCGGGATAGATTTTCTCTCCCGCATCGTCGATTTCGAGCTCACCCCGACCGTTCGGTACTGGGGCGAGGCTGCGATCGGTGCCACCTTGATCGTTCTGGCGTGTATGCCACGATCCTCGCGTCCGCCGCCGGCGTGGACGGCTCGCTTCCGGGCGAGTGTGCCGCTCCTGGCGACGACGGGATTTGCCATCGGAATCGTCCAGGCTCCTACTGCCGTACCGTATCTGGCCGGCCTCGCGATGATATCCGCGTCCGACCCGTTGCCGGCCGCGTGGCCCGTCGTCATCGTGCTCTATTGCCTCCTCGCGCTCGGTATTCCGGCGGCGGTCCTCGCATTGTCGATGGGGCGCAGTCCGTCTGCTCGTCGACGCTATCGATCCGTGGTGCGCGCTCTGACGGCCTATGGCCCCGCGACCGTGCGAGTGGTGTTCGCGGTGATCGGCTCGGTCCTCGTGATCGATGCGCTGGTTCATCACACACATCTGTGGTGAGCAGGCGGTCGGTAAGGTGGTTGCAGTGGATATCACGCGGTGGCGCAGCCGACTTCCGGTGAGGCGTCCGTCCGACGGTGAGATCGTGGGCTGGACAGTCTCGGAGAACTACGACGAGAGCTGTGTCGACGCAGTCAATCCCGTCGGCCACCTTCTCGCACAGAGCCTCCCGGTCGACGACGCCGCGGATGTATTGCTGGAGCAAGGCCTTTCGTCGTTGTCGAATCCGGTGTGGGGCCGCGCGCCCGTGCCGGTGCTCGCTCACACCGACCTCCTCGATCCGGCCGAGACCTGGACGTGGCGACGGTTCCTGCTGGTTCAGCTCGACGACACCCGCGTCTGGATTCGCCCCGCGTATCCCAGCTGGGACGAGCGGAGGGTGGAACTGGCGTTGCATCTGCCGATCGACGACGTGCTGGTCACCGATCCTCCACCCGGGCACGAGTGACTTCAGCGGCGCGCACCGCGCCGTTTCGCCTACGGTGTAGGCATGACTGTGGAAGATTTCGGTGGCCGCCGCACACTGTCCGCCGAGGAATTGCTGGTTCTGGTCGGAGATTACGCACTCGTGGACGAAACCGGAGAGCAGCGCGGACGGATCGAGTCCGTAGCGCAGGAGGGCTTGTCGGTGGTGCTCACGGTGACCGAGGAGGCCGGCCCGGCCGTTGTGTCCCTCACTCCCGAAGAGCAGGTCACCGTCGAGCCCTACGACGGTGGAAAAGCGCCCGTGGTGCCCTGACAGATCAGACCTGGGGCGATGCAGCCTGGGCAGCACTTCGCTTCTGCGCGCGACGCCTGCGTCCGCGAACGATCAAGAACCCCAAGGCAGCGAACAGGACGACTGCGATGATCGCGCCGAGTGCGGTGGCTCCACGGAAGCCGGGAGCCTCGGTGTCGAGGGTGCGCTCTCCTGCATGTGCAGCATTGCTGCTTCCGAGCACGATGGACAGTGTCAGCAGGTTCGGCACAGCAGCGGCGACGGCCAGAACTATCGAGACGATCGCGGTGACCTTGCCGCCGCGCTTCTTCCTGACGCGCCACGCCGCGGTGAAGAACAGCAGCGGCACGAGAGTGGACAGGATCCCGAAGACGAGGCCCCAGAAGATGCCTTTGCTGAACGCCTGATCCGACAGGTTGGCAACCCTGATGCTCCACCATCTCGGGAGGAATGCGGACAGGACGAGGTAGGCGATCACGAGCGCGACCACCGCGACCGCGACGACGATTGCCTTGTTGACCCAACTCGGTCGCCCCGTGGTGGTCGCTGCTGGTGTGGACTCGCTCGGGAATCCGCCTTCTACGGTCATGTGGTCGATCCTAGCCTCGGTTCTGGTCGGTGACCGTTGACACATGTGACGGCCCCCTCATCTGCATTTTCTTCTCTCTACCCGTCGGTAACAATCAAGATCATCAGGGCCCGACAGCGGGCTCTCTCGGCGATCCTTGGGGGACTCCATGGCAATGATCTTGATGGCAACGGTCGGTTTCGTCGGCATCGCAGCTGCGATGCTTCACTCGGGTCGCGATCTCGAGTTCAACAATCGCCAGATGGCAAGCGTGTACAGGTCGCGCTGGGCCTGACAATCCACGCACCCGGGCGCGCGGATCAGTCGAGAGCTTCGCTACCGTCGCTTCCATGACCTTCCGCTGGACGCGATGGGACAGTCGCGGTGCCGGCTTGGTGCTCGGGCTCGGTCTCGACCTGGCGCTGGCCGATCCTCGTCGATATCACCCGGTCGCCGGGTTCGGTAGTGCGGCAGCGGCGCTCGAACGGCACACCTACCGTGACGCCCGAGCAGCCGGTGCAGTCCACACAGTCCTCCTTGTGAGTGCCGTCGTCGCCGCCGGGTCGGTGGCGAAGACGGCTGCTGCCCGGCGTGGCGTTCTCGCGGAGGTCGCACTGACGGCCGTGGCGACCTGGACCGCACTGGGTGGAACATCGTTGGCACGGACGGGTTCCGCGATGTCCGAGCACCTCCGCCACGACCGGATCGATCAGGCACGGGCCCTGCTTCCGTCGTTGTGCGGGCGCGATCCCAGTGTCCTCGACGCCGACGGTCTCACACGTGCCTCGGTCGAATCCGTAGCCGAGAACACTTCGGATGCGACTGTGGGAGTGGTGTTCTGGGGTGCGGTCGCCGGAGTCCCCGGAATCCTCGGGTACCGCGCGGTCAACACACTGGACGCGATGATCGGCTATCGCTCGCCGCGGTATCAGCGGTTCGGATGGTTCGCCGCACGCCTCGACGACGTGATCAACCTCGCGCCGGCGCGAGTGACCGGGGTGGTGACGGCCGTTCTCGCCCCGCTCGTCGGCGGACGAACAGCCGACGCCGTGCGGGCCTGGCGGTTTGACGCCTCGCGTCACCCGAGCCCGAACGCGGGCGTGGCGGAAGCCACGGCAGCGGGCGCACTCGGAATCAGTTTGGGCGGGCGAACCGAGTACACGCACGGCGTCGAGATCCGCCCGACCCTCGGCGACGGCAGACATCCGCTACCGGCGGACCTGGACCGCGCGGCGCGCCTGTCTACTCTGGTCCAGATCGGTGCGACGGCTGTGTCAGCGGCCCTTGCCGTAGCGATCGGCAAGGCGGGCATCCTGCGCGGTCCTCGTCGATGACGCGGACTTCGCTCGCGACTTCCGTTCCCGGCGCGTCGGGAGGGTGAACTCGGGCTCCGGATCCGCCACCGTCGGTGCTGAGGAGTCAGGCGCAGGGGAGTCGGGCGCTGGGTAGTCACGCACGGTGGAATCAGGCAGAGGACTGTCCGGTTCGGGAACCAGCCGATCGTCGTCCGTCGGGTCCGCGAGATCACGGTTCGTCGCCTTGCGGCGTTCACGCCACTCGGCTCGGACGAAATAGGCGAGGCCCAGCGGTGCCATGATTCCGAACGCCAGCCATTGGAGGCCGTAGGACAGGTAGGGGCCGGAATCGGTCTGCGGCAGTTCGATCACGCCCAAGCCGCCCGGTTGGGCGTCGTCGAGCTGCAGGTATCCCTGCACGGGAGTGACGGAAAGGGCGGTCCCGATCTGGTCCGGGTTGATGTTGTAGACCTGGATGTGCCCGGCTTCCTCGATGGGCTCACGGGAGGTTCCCTCGGCTCGTCTGATGCGTGCGTCGAGCGTCACCTCACCGGTCGGAGCCGGCTCGATCGTCGGTGGCTGAGTTCCCTGGACCGGCAGCACGTACCCCCGGTTGACGAGGATCGTCTCCCCGCTGTCCAGGCGGAACGGGGTGATCACCTCGTACGCAGGTTGTTCGCGAATGCTGCGCAGTCGGACCAGCACTTCCTTGTCCGATTCGTAGGCGCCGGTGGCGACGACTCGACGCCATTCGTCGTCGTCGGCGAAGCCCGTGGGTGTCAGCAGCTCCTCGAGCGCTACGGGCTCGGCGTCCACGGACTGGTTGATCAGATCGTTTCGGTGCGACGTCGACGTGTTCTTGCCGAGCTGCCACGGCGCCAGCACCGTGAAGCACAGGTAAGCGAACAGGGCGACGACAGCAGCAACCGCCAACCAACCCGGACGCAGCAGAAATCGGAGCCTTCGCACGACAACTACGGTAGCGGCTCGCCCGACATCGATCTACGACGCCTCGTCGGAGACGGCGTTCTCGGTCCAACTCACCAACCCGGGCATGGCCGATTCGATCTGTTCGCGGACGGTGGTGAACGCGTCGTCGGACGAGTAGTACGGGTCTGCGACGGACTCGTCGTCCGCATCGTCGTCGAAGGATCTGAGCAGTGCGATCCGGTCGGCGGGCGCACCGAGACGCAGTAGTTCGCGAACGTGACCGGTGTCGAGGGCGACCAGCAGATCGGCGCCGAGGTGATCGTCGTTGACCTGTGCGGCTTCGTGGTCGCTGTCGTAACCGTGCGCGTCGAGCTCGGCAACGGTGCGCGGGTCGGCGCCCTCGCCCTCGTGCCACCCGTCGATGCCTGCACTCGACACCCGTACCGAATCCAGCCCCGCCTCCCGCAGGTGCTGCTCGAAGATCTTCTCCGCCATCGGTGACCGGCAGATGTTGCCGGTGCAGACGAACGTCACGTGGAGGGTGGGCTTACGTGTTGTCACCGAGCACCTTCGCCAGTTCGTCCATGGTCGTCACGGTGAACGCGGCGTCGTCGTTCTCACCCGCGATTCCGTAACCCCAGTCCACGTAGATCGCCGGAATGCCGAATCGAGCGGCGCCGTGCACGTCGTGATCACGATCCCCGACCATGAGGACGCCCTGGGTCCCGCCGGCCGACGCCTCGGTCGCCGTGATGCCCAGGTTGCGCAGCGAATGCGCGATCACGTCGGGCTTGGCGCGACGGGTGCCGTCGTTGCTCGCCCCTCCGATGAACTCGAAGTACTCGGCCAGTCCGAAGTGATCCAGAATCCGGTGCGCGAACCGCTCGGACTTGGACGTGGCCACTCCGAGTCGAACCCCTCGACTCTTCAACTCTGCCAACACCGGCTCGATACCCTCGAACACCGTGTTCTCCGCCCAGCCCTTGGCGTCGTATCGTTCGAAGTACGCGGCAAGCGCCCTCTGGGCGACGTCGTCGGGAAGCCCCATCGCGCCGAAAGTGTCGATCAACGGTGGCCCGATGACCAGGGCGAGTTGCTCCTCCGTCGGCTCGGGTCCGTCGACCGCGGCGAGTGCGTGCCGGAAGCCCGCGAGGATGCCCGGTGCGGAATCGGTGAGCGTGCCGTCGAGGTCGAACAGCACCACCGTGGCTCGCGGACTGCGCGCGGCGTCGAGATTTGTCATGACAAAACCATATCGGTTGGTGGCCGGGCCTTCGCATGCTCCACTCGCGGCCGGGGCGGGATACGCTCGTCGGTAACGAAAGGACAGGGAAGAATTGGACGCGATGTCGCTTCTCCGTCACCACGGTGACGCCGAAGTGGGAGCTGGACTGATCGATTTCGCAGTCAACGTCCAAGGAACAGGCCCACCTCGCTGGCTCAGCGAACGGCTGAGCCGATCGCTGGATTCGCTCGGCTCCTACCCGTCCGCCGACGCCGACCTGCGCGCGCGGGAAGCCGTCGCGCACAGACACGGCCGAGCCCCGGAAGAAGTCCTTCTGCTCGCCGGAGGTGCGGAGGGGTTCGCGATGCTGCCACAGCTGAAACCACGGCTGGCTGCACTGATTTATCCGTCGTTCACCGAGCCCGAACTCGCGTTGCGCCAAGCAGGCATAGCCGTCCGACACGTCGTGTCGGCTCCGCCGTTCCAGCTGGATCCCAGCGCGGTTCCCGAGGACGCAGACATGGTGGTCGTCGGTAACCCGACCAACCCGACCTCGGTGCTGCACGAGCGACACTCGATTCTGGGTCTGCGTCGCCCCGGACGCATCGTCGTCGTCGACGAAGCCTTCGCCGACGCAGTGCCCGGTGAAGCCGAGTCCGTTGCCTCCGACTCCCTCGACGATGTGCTGGTGCTGCGCAGTCTCACCAAGACATGGGCGCTCGCCGGACTGCGGTGCGGATACGCGCTGGGGCATCCGGACGTCCTCGCCGAACTCACCGTCGGGCGGGCGCACTGGCCGCTCGGAAGTCTGCAGATCGAGGCCATCGAAGCGTGCAGCGAACCGGACGCCGTTGCGTCGGCCGAAGCCAGGGCATCGGTCATCGCAGCCGAACGCGAGGACATGACGCGACGTCTGACCGCGCTCGGGATCGATGTGCACGGGCCCGCGCGCGGACCGTTCCTGCTTCTGTCCGTTCCGGACGCGGAGGGGGTGCGTCGGCGGTTGCGTGACCACGGTGTCGCGGTTCGCCGGTGCGACACCTTCCCGGGACTGGCGCCGGGTCACCTGCGGGTGGCCGTTCGCCCGTCCGCGCAGGTGGATGTCCTCGTCGATGCCCTGACGAAATCTTTGCCGAAGAATTCACCGCCACAGCACGCACGATCGAAAGGTGAACAGTGACAGTCCTTCTCGCCGACGTCATCGCGGTACTCGAGGCGCATTATCCGCCGCGGCTCGCCGAGAGCTGGGATTCGGTCGGATTGGTGTGCGGTGACCCGGCCGATCGCGTCGGCACAGTTCTCTACGCCGTCGACGCGACCGAGGAGGTCGTCGCCGAAGCCATCGACATGGGCGCCGACCTACTGGTGGTGCACCATCCACTCCTGCTCCGCGGCGTGGACACCGTCGCCGCGAACACACCCAAGGGCGCACTCATCCACCGTCTCGTCAAGGCCGGGTGCGCACTGTTCACCGCGCACACCAATGCCGACAGCGCCAACCCAGGCGTGTCCGACGCCCTGGCGGATGCGCTCGGCGTGACCGACACGCGCCCCCTCGATCCGATCGACGGACCGCGAGTGGACAAGTGGGTCGTGTTCACTCCGACGTCGCACAGCGACGCCGTCAGGGACGCGCTGTTCGACGCCGGCGCAGGAGCGATCGGACAGTACAGCCGTTGCAGTTGGAGCACCCGAGGGCTCGGCCAGTTCCTGCCCGGCGTCGGATCGACGCCGACGATCGGCGACCACAGTGTGCTCGAGAAAGTCGACGAGGACCGCATAGAGGTGGTGGCGCCTGCGTCGAAGCGGGCGGACATTCTGGACGCCGTGACGCGAGCACACCCCTACGAGGAACCGGCGATCGACGTGTTCGAGGAAGTCAGGCTCCCGAGCTGCACGGGCCTCGGACGGATCGGGGTGCTGGACAGACCCACCACCTTGCGCGAGTTCACACGAACAGTGCGCGCGGTGTTGCCGGAGACGGTGTGGGGCGTACGGGCGGCAGGCGATCCCGACACCGAGATCCGCACGGTCGCGCTGTGCGGGGGAGCGGGCGACGGTTATCTGAGTGCAGTGACATCCCTCGGAGCCGACGTCTACGTCACCTCGGACCTGCGGCATCACGTCGTCGACGAGCACCTTCGCGCCGGAGGCGCAGCCGTGGTCGACGTCGCGCACTGGGCGTCGGAGTGGCCGTGGTGCGAGCAGGCCCGACACATCGTCGACGCAGAGTTCGGCGACGAGGGGGGATGGAGCAGCCGCGTCAGTACCCGCAGGACCGATCCGTGGACAGTGGGTTCGGTGGACGATCGGAGCCGGTAGGCTTGGCCGAATATTTCTTCCATAGTCGCAGGAGTCATCACGCGTGAATGTCGATCCCCGAGTGCAGGCCTCACTTCTCGAACTGGCCGCAGTGGACACCGAGCTGACGCAGATCTCGCACCGTCGTAAAAGTCTTCCCGAGCAGGCCGAGGTGGAGAAGCTCGAGGCCGAGCGCATCGCCCGCAAGGACGCAGCCGTCACGGTCCAGATGGCGATGGACGACCTCGACCGTGACATCAAGAAGCTCGAAGGCGAGGTCGACGCGGTCCGCCAACGTGAAGACCGCGACCGCTCGCTCCTCGACAGCGGCACCGTCGCAGCGAAACAGATGTCCGAGCTCCAGCACGAACTCGCCAGCCTCGAACGTCGGCAGGGAATCCTCGAAGAGGAACTTCTCGAGGTCATGGAGCGGCGCGAGGCGTCGGAGACCGATTACAACCACGCCGGGGCGCAGCTGACCCAGATCGAGGACGAGCTCGTCGACGCCGGACGTCGGCGAGACGACGCCGTGGCCGATGTCGATTCCGCGGAGCAGCGCGCCACCGCACGGCGATCGGAACTGGCGAGCACGTTCCCGGACGAGCTGTTGGCAGTCTACGAGAAGCAGCGCGCTCTCACCGGCCGCGGCGCCGCGCTACTGCAGGCCCGACGCTGCGGCGCCTGCCGGATCGAACTCGATCGAGGCGAGATCTCGCGCATCGCGGCGAAGCCCGCCGACGAGCTGGTGCGATGCTCGGAGTGCAACGCCATTCTGGTGCGCACCAAGGAATCCGGTCTGTGAGGGTTGTCGTCGAGGCGGACGGTGGATCTCGGGGCAACCCGGGCCCGGCAGGGTACGGCGCCGTGGTGCTGTCCGCCGACCGCTCCGAGGTGCTCGCAGAACGCCGTCTCGCGTTGGGCGTCGCGACCAACAACGTCGCCGAGTACCGCGGCCTCGTCGCCGGGTTGACTGCTGCAGGCGAGGTCGGTGCGCGCGAGGTCGACGTGCGGATGGATTCCAAGCTCGTCGTCGAGCAGATGTCCGGGCGCTGGAAGGTCAAGCACCCGGACATGATTCCGCTCAACCGTGAGGCCGCCGACCTGGTCCGCGGTTTCGACCGCGTCACGTTCCAGTGGATTCCACGGGCACAGAATTCGCACGCGGACAGGTTGGCGAACGAGGCGATGGATGCCGCGGCCGACGGTCGGGAACTGGAGCCCCCGAAGGACCGCGATGTCAAGCCGGCCGCACCCGGATGGACCGGAGCGACGGGTGAGCCCACGCGGCTGCTTCTGCTGCGGCACGGACAGACTCCGCTGTCGGTGGAGCGTCGCTACTCGGGCCGAGGAAACCCGCCACTGACCGAGATCGGCGAGGGTCAGGCGGCCGCAGCGGCCGCCCGTCTGGCGCAGCGAGACGACATCGCGGCCATCGTCGCCTCGCCGCTGGGCCGGGCGCAGCAGACGGCAGGCGCGCTCGCCCGGAAGGTAGGCCTCGAGGTCTCCACGCTGGACGAACTGACCGAGACCGACTTCGGTGACTGGGAAGGCCTCACGTTCAAGGAAGCGTTCGAGAAGTACCCGGACGTCCACCAGAAGTGGCGCGGTGACACCTCGGTCGCCGCACCGGGAGGCGAAAGCTTCGACACCGTCCTGGAGCGGGTCATCGTGGCCCGCGACAAGCTGGTCGCGTCGTACGCGGGGTCGACGGTCGTCGTGGTCAGCCACGTGACCCCGATCAAGATGCTGCTGCAGCTCGCTCTCGATGTCGGGCCGTCGTTGCTGTACCGGCTGCATCTGGATCTGGCGTCGCTCAGCATCGCCGAGTTCTATCCCGACGGCGGTGCCTCGGTCCGACTCGTCAACGACACGTCATATCTGTAGGGCGAGCCAGAGGGCGGCGACGGCACCGAGGATCGTCAGCGGTGTGCTGATCAGACCGAGGACGGTGAAGGTGCGCAACGACGCCGGTTCGTCGTGTGCCGCGCCGACCTTGCGCCACAACATGATCGCGAGCGAGCCCACGTAGGTCAGGTTGGGCCCGAGGTTGACGCCCACGACCATCGCGAGAAGCAGACCGGGGGGAGCGGACGAGCCGAACGCGGCGAGCAGCATCAGCGTCGCGGGCAGATTGTTGACGACGTTCGACGCGACCGCTGCGATGGCGGCGGTCGTCAACAGGCCGAGGAACGACGCCTCGCCGGGCAGGATGCTCGCGAGCCAGTCGCCGATAGGCCCTGCCGTGACGCCCTCGACGACAATTCCCAGCAACAGCACGAATCCGCAGAATGTGAGGTCGGCGGCCCGCAGCATGCGCGACGGCACGGTGTAACCCTGCTTCAGTGCGGGCACGGCGAGAGCGCACGCGCCCACGGCCGCGACCCAGAACGGTTCGACGTGGAAGAACCCTGCCACGGCGAAGCCCAGCAACGTTGCGCCCAGAACCACCAGCGCCGCCGTGGGCGCGACGATGGGTTCCGTCACCGAGTGCTGCTCGGATCGCGTGGCACCGTGCCGAAGGTCGGCGCGGAAGAACACCCAGAACACCGCGAACTCGATCACGATCGACACGATCCACGGCAGCGCCATCAGCGCGGCGAAATGCACGAACGTCAGGCCCGTCGCGGTGAACGCCAGAAGGTTCGTCAGGTTCGACACCGGCAGCAACGTCGACGCGGAGTTCGACAGGTGCGCTGTCGCATAACTGTGCGGCCGAGGCGACATACGCAGAGCCCGCGCCGCGCCGATCACCGCCGGCGTCAACAGCACGACAGTCGCGTCGAGGCTCAGCACGGCTGTGGTGACGGCGGCGGCCACGAACACCGAACCGAGAAGCCGATGCGGATTGCCGCGGGCAGATCTGCCCATGATCGAAGCCGTCCACCGGAAGACACCCAGTGCGTCGGCGAGATGGGCGAGAACGAGGATGAACGCCAGGAACACGACGGTCGGGAGCAGTTCCAGCACCTGCGAGCGTGCGTCGGACAGGGTGACGAGCCCGAGCAGTAGTGCCGCCACTGCGGCCGGGAGTGCCGCGACGATCTCCGGCAGACCGCGGGGCCGGACGATCGCGAAGATCAGCACCGCCGCAACGAGTGCGGCCGCTACGACGCTCACGCCAGCATCTTGACGAGGGTGCGTAGGTTCCGGGTAGTGGTGGTGGGCTTGTACTTTGCTTTCGCCGTGAACTTTCCGACGATGCTGTCGGTGGTGTTTCCTTTCACGACCTCCCAGTAGACGACGCCCCGGCCGAGGGAGACTCGCTCGAGCTGCGGATCGAGCGTTTCGGCCGTCCGCGCCAGTTCCGCGAGATGCTCGTCGTTGTTTCCGAAGATCACGTACGGGTGCCAACCGTCGCGTTCGGCGTCGAACGGATAGTCGTCGACGATGGCGCTCAGGGTGGCCGGATCGAGGACGATCACCCACGCCTCGTATCCGAATGTGTCGGCGAGGGTCTTCTCGATCGCGGGCTTCAGTTCCGCGGGGGACAGCGGCGACGACAGCAGCACGTTGCCGGTCGCGAGGACCGTGCGCACCGGCTCGAACCCGGCCTGCGAGAGCGCCTGGCGAAGGTCGACCATCTTGATGTTGATTCCGCCGACGTTGATTCCGCGCAGCAGGACGACGTGATCCATGAGGTGAACTCTAGTTCCAGCCGTACGACCGGGTAGAGTTCCATCCTGCGAACGAGTCGGTTGGACGGCTGCGGCACGGGGAACTGGCGGAGCGATTCCGCCAAGCTTCGAGCCGAGGAAAGTCCGGACTCCACAGAGCAGGGCGGTTGCTAACGGCAACCCGAGGTGACTCGCGGGACAGTGCCACAGAAAACAGACCGCCCGCGCTCGTTCTGTCTTCGGACAGCACGACGCGGGTCAGGGTGAAACGGTGCGGTAAGAGCGCACCAGCACCCCAGGTGACTGGGGTGGCTAGGTAAACCCCGCCCGGAGCAAGGTCGAAGGTCGCATTCCCTCGGGAGTGCGACTGCGCAGGTGTTCGAGGGCTGCTCGCCCGAGCCTGCGGGTGGACTGCTCGAGGTACCCGGCGACGGTGTGCCCAGATGGATGGTCGTCGTTCCGTCCCGTTTCGGCGGGCCGGTTCACAGGATCCGGCTTACATGCCGACTCGTTCGCACCTAGGCTTGCTCTCATGAGTACAGAAGACGACGCCTGGTACTACGACGTACGCACCAAGACGGTTTCGCAGGGCAAGGAATCCGGGGCACTCGACCGGATGGGCCCGTATCCGGACCGTGCCACCGCCGAGCGCGCCATTCAGATCGCAGCCGAGCGCAACAAAGCTGCGGACAAGGCCGACGACGACTGGAACAACTGACGGTGGTCTCGGCGCGACTGTCCGCGACCGCCTTCGACTTCGACCCCATCCGTTCCGAGTTCGACCTGCCCGAGCACTTCTCGGCGGACGCACTCGCCGAGGCCGAGTCCGCCCAGGACAGATACGCGTCCGAGAGGGAAGACCGCACCGACCTTGCCTTGGTGACCATCGATCCGCCCGGTTCGATGGATCTGGATCAGGCGGTGCACGTCGAGAAACTCGCCAGTGGATTCGTCGTGCATTACGCGATCGCGGATGTCGGGTCCATCGTGACGCCTGCGGGCCGGCTCGACACCGAGACTCGTCAGCGCGGGCAGACGTTCTACCTGCCCGACGGTTCGGTACCGCTTCACCCGCGGGTGCTGTCGGAAGGCTCGGCCAGTCTGCTGCCGAACGAGATTCGCCCGGCAGCGCTGTGGCGGATCGAACTCGACGAATCCGGTGACGCAGTCGCGTGGACGGTGTCGAGAGCGACGGTGAAATCCGTTGCCCGCTTCGATTACGCGGGTGTCCAAGCCGAGTTCGATGCAGGTTCCCCGCATCCGTCGATCGCCGCTCTCGGCGACTTCGGTCGCCTGCGTGCGCAGGCCGCGTTGCGCCGAGGTGCACTGGACATCACCTTGCCGGAGCAGGACGTGGTAGCCGACGGCGCAGGGTGGCGCATCGAATTGCAGGCGCGGACCGCCGTGGACGCGTGGAACGCCGAGGTGTCGCTGCTGACGGGGATGTGCGCAGCGTCGATCATGCTCGACGCCGGAATCGGACTGCTCCGCACTTTGCCGCCGGCCCCGGAGGACGCCGTCGACTCGTTGAAGAAGACAGCGGAGATGCTCGGAATCGAATGGCCCGCAGGTGCATCGGCTGGAGCCGTGCTCGCCGGGCTACCGGGTGACGAACCTACGACGCTGGCCATGATGACTCAGGCAACGAGTCTGCTGCGAGGCGCGGATTACGTGGCGTTCGACGGGGAAATCCCCGAATCGCCCGAGCACGCCGGAATCGCAGCACCCTACGCTCACGTCACGGCGCCGCTTCGCCGGCTGTCGGACAGGTTCGCCACCGAAGTATGCCTCGCGGTGGTTGCTGGCACGGACATCCCCGAGTGGGCGCGGACTGCGCTCCCTGATCTGCCCGCGATCATGCGCGGATCGGATTCCGTTGCGTCCAAAGTGGATCGAGCGTGCATCGACCTGACCGAAGCGCACGTTCTGAACGACCGCGTCGGCGAGGCGTTCTCCGCTCTCGTTCTGCGTGGGGCGGAAGGAAAGAAGACCGCCGAGGTGTTCGTGGCCGATCCGATCGTCATCGGCAAATGCGTGGGGGATCCGCCGGAAGGGCAAGCGGTGTCGGTGACGTTGACCGTCGCCGACACCGCCTCCCGCCGTGTCGAGTTCGCTTACGAGGCGGACGGTGGCACGGCGCCGGGTGACGCTGTCGAGGCGAAACGGTCGGTCGCCTCGACGAGATGATGGATGATGCCGGGCTCGGACGCGGAATGCCCGGCATCGTCCACGATCGTCAATTCCGCATCCGGCCACGACCGATGAAGGGCCCAGGCACTCGTGGCCGGGCACACCACGTCGTACCGGCCCTGAACGATGACGCCGGGGATTCCGGCCAGGAGGTGCGCGTCCTCCAGCAACTGGTTCTCGCGCAGGAATCCGTCGTTGCGGAAGTAATGGTTCTCGATCCCTGCGAAGGCCAGGGCGAATCGCGGGTCCTCGTTGGAGGCGATCTGCTCCGGGCGGGGAATGAGATAACTCGTCGCGGCCTCCCACGACGACCAGGCGATGGCCGCCGCGGTGGCGACGTCGCGGTCGTCGGAGTTCAGCAGCCGGTGGTAGACCTCGACCAGATCCAAGTGTCGTTCTGCATCCGGGACAGGTGCCAGGAACTTCTCCCACTGTTCGGGGAAGAGATGGCCCGCGCCGCCGTTGTAGTACCAGTCGATCTCACTGCGGCGGAGCAGAAAGATGCCGCGCAGGATCAGGCCGGTGACCCGGTCGCGGTGGGTCTGTGCGTAGACGAGGGACAGCGTCGAACCCCACGAACCACCGAACACGAGCCAGGTGTCGACGCCGAGATGAGTCCGCAACTTCTCGATGTCGCCGACAAGCTTTCCAGTCGTGTTCACCGCCCAGTCGACCCTCATGTCCCACCCCTTGGTCGTTCCGCCGGCTCCACTCCTGTCCGCGATATGAGGTCGGGACTTGCCACAGCCACGCTGGTCGAACAGCACGATTCGATACTTTTCGGGGTCGAAGTAGCGGCGCTGCGCAGGTCCGGTTCCACCGCCGGGCCCTCCGTGGACGAACAGGACGGGGAGTCCGTCCGGATTACCGCTGGTCTCCCAGTAGATCTGTTGGCCGTCACCGACGTCGAGGTGGCCACTGGCGTAGGGCTCGATGGCCGGGTAGAGATCACGTGCCACGTCAGAAGCCCACCAGTCCCGATGCCAAGTCGGGGATGTCGAGTGATCGCAGGGCTTCGTCACGGACGTCGGAGCAGTTGTCGATGGTGATGTCGTCGATGATCGAGCGGTTCTGCACCACCTGCAGGTTGATGACTCCGCTCTGCGCCGCCCATGTCTGCACGACGATGTTGAGCCCACCGCGGCCGAGCGTCGGCCCCTGGATTCGCCATTCCTGCAGTTGCTCACCGAGATCGGTGCACAGCTGCTGCTTCTGTTGGTCGGTGATCGTGTCACCGGCAGCAGCCGCATCGGTGGTGGTGACCGGGGCCGTGGTCGTGGTGGTCAGCGACGCGGACGATCCGGTATTGGCGGAGTCGGTGCCGCACGCTGCCAGACCGACGACGGCAGCCGCCCCCAGGACGGCGGCGGCTGCACGGCGAGAACTACGAAGACCAGGTTTCATGGCACCGAGTGTGCCACCTGCAGGTGACCGATCAGTAGCTGTGCTCGGGACCGGGGAAGACTCCGCCGCGAACCTCGGCGAGATACGTCGCAGCGGCGGTCCGCAGTTCGTCTCCGACGTTGCCGAACTTCTTGACGAACTTGGCGGTCTTGCCGTTGGTGTAGCCCGCCATGTCTTGCCAGACCAGCACCTGGGCGTCGGTTTCGTTGCCCGCTCCGATGCCGATGGTCGGGATGGTGAGCTTGCGGGTCACCTGGCCCGCGATGTCGGCGGGCACCATCTCCATGACGACGGAGAATGCTCCTGCCTCCTGGACGGCGATGGCGTCGGCGACGAGCTGCTCGGAACCGTCACCGCGGCCCTGCACGCGGAAGCCGCCGAGGCCGTTCACGCTCTGCGGTGTGAAGCCGATGTGCGCCATGACCGGGATGCCGGCCGCGGAGATCGCGGCGATCTGATCTGCGACGCGTTCGCCGCCCTCGAGCTTCACGGCGTGCGCGAGGCCTTCCTTCATGAATCGGGTGGCCGTCGCGAGTGCCTGCTGAGGCGAGGACTCGTAGGTGCCGAACGGGAGGTCGGCGACGACGAGTGCGTTGGGAGCTCCGCGGACGACGCCGCGAACCAGAGGCAGCAGTTCGTCGATGGTGATCGGCACCGTCGTGTCGTAGCCGTAGACGACGTTCGCTGCCGAGTCGCCGACGAGGAGGACCGGAATGCCCGCTTCCTCGAAGATACGGGCGCTCGAGTAGTCGTACGCGGTGAGCATGGCCCACCGCTCGCCGTCGGCCTTCATCTGCAGCAGGTGATGGGTGCGAGTCTTGCGGGTCAAACCGGAGACGGACGCATCGGACGAGCCGTACACAGAATCGTTGGACATCTTTGTCCCTTTCGGTTCCTCGAGGCCCGCCGTGCGGGTCCCCGGGATGGGGTTGATGACGACCTCAGTCTGCCACCGGCACGACCGACGCCGAAGCGCACCCGGACGTGCAATTCGTCACACTCTCCGTCTGCCGTCGGTGATCGGCATGCGTCGATCCCGACCGAACGCCTTCGACGTCACCTTGGTTCCGATCGGATACTGCCTCCGTTTGTGTTCGGCCGAGTCGACCTTGGCCACGATGTCGGCGACGTCCACGGGATCGAAGCCTGCCGCCACGATGTCGTCCTCACCCTGATCGCAGTCGACGTAGCGGAACAGGATCGCGTCGAGCCGGTCGTACTCCGGGAGCGAATCGGTGTCGAGTTGATCCGGGCGCAACTCTGCCGACGGAGGCTTGTCGATGCTCGCCTCCGGAATCGGGGGCACCTCGCCGCGTCCGACCGCTGCGTCGTTACGCCACCGCGCCAGCTCCCACACCATGGATTTCGGTACGTCCTTGATGGGGGCGAACCCGCCGACGGCGTCGCCGTAGATGGTCGAATAGCCAACGGCAAGTTCGGATTTGTTGCCGGTGGCGAGAATCAGATGTCCGGCCGAGTTGGAGAGCGCCATCAGAACGATGCCGCGGCACCGCGCCTGAACGTTCTCCTCCGCGACGCCGGAGAGGCCGAGCTGGTCCGTCACCGACCGCACCATGTCGACGATCGACTCGATGCCGAAATGCAGCCCGGTGCGCGACGCAAGATCGTTCGCGTCCGCGAGCGAGTGGTCCGAGGAGTACTGCGAAGGCATCGCGACGCCGTACACGGACTCCGCTCCGAGAGCGTCCACGGCGATCGCCGCGACCACAGCGGAGTCGATGCCACCGGACAGGCCGAGCGCCACCGAGGCGAACCCGTTCTTGTGGACGTAATCGCGCAACCCGGTGACGAGTGCCGCCCACGTCGACGCCAGGTCGTCCGAGGGTTCTGCCACCGATCGAGGTAGCCGATCCCACCCGCGGACGAGGAGATCCGGCACGGTGTTCCGGTCGATGGACCATCCCGGCGGTGGGCCGCCGTCGGGACGTCGTGCGTCGGAGACGTCGAGGTCCACGCACAGCAGGTGTTCGGTGAACGCCGGGGCACGGCCGATGATGGCTCCATCGGCGGCGACGACCATGCTGCCGCCGTCGAACACGAGCTCGTCCTGACCACCGACCAGATTGGCGTAGACGACGGGTACCCCAGCCTCGGCTGCCCGCCGCTGGACCACCGACAAGCGGACCTCCGCTTTGCCGCGCTCGAACGGACTCGCATTCAGGCACAGCAGCACGTCGACTCCGGCCGCCGCGTACGCGGGAACCGGCCCGCCGGGCTGCCAGATGTCTTCGCAGACAACGATTCCCAGGCGAACATCGTTCACCTCGGTGATGCTCAACCGCGTTCCGGGGGCGAAGTATCGGAGCTCGTCGAAGACTCGGTAGGTGGGAAGCGCGTGCTTGTCGTACCGCGACACGACGTCGCCACGGAACAGAACGGCGGCGCTGTTTCTCGATCCCACCGCATCGCGGTCGAGGTACCCGACGACGGCGACGACGTCACCGCATCCGGCTCGGTCGAGTGCATCGGCGAGGTCGCGCAGAGCGTCGCGCGACGCGTGCGCGAACTCCGGGCGAAGCGCGAGGTCCTCCACCGGATAACCGGTCAGGGCCATCTCCGGAAACACCACGACCTGGGCGCCTTCCTGGGCGGCGCGCGACGTCCAATCCACGATCAGCTCGGAATTCGCGGTGAGGTCACCGACTGTCGGGTTGATCTGGGCAAGGGCTGTTCGCAGTGCCTGCACGACTGGAAACACTAGTGCCGCAGACTGCACCTCGCCCGCTCTGGCACGATTTCACCTCATGAGCGTCTCCTCGGATCCGACAGCACGTACCCGCCACGGACGGCGTCACGGACTAACGGTGGCGACAGCCCTCGGTGCTGTCGCGGTGACGGTGGCTGCCGGCTGCGGGAGCGCCGACGTCGAGTCGGGCACGCCGCTGCCGGAGAACACTGCGTCGGCGTCGCCAGGTGCCGGCGTGATCCCAGCAGGTCTCGAGCGTTATTACACGCAGGAACTCGACTGGGGATCGTGCGACGACTACAACACCGATGGAACCGTGCTCGGAAGTTCCGTCGAGTGCGCCCGTGTGACCGTTCCGCTCGACTACCAGGACCCGGACGGCCCGACAGCACAGATCGCGGTGTCCCGCGTGCAGGCGTCGGGTGAGCGCACCGGATCCATACTCTTCAACCCGGGCGGACCCGGGTCGTCCGGTTTGTACCTCGCCACCCAGGCCGAGGACACCGCACTCGCGGAGAACTTCGACCGAATCGGCTTCGACCCCCGCGGAATCGGCGCGTCGACGCCCGCAGTTCGGTGCCTCACCGCGGAAGAAACCGACCTCGAACGCGCCGAGCCGGACGTCGACGTCTCGCCCGAAGGCATCGCCGCAGTGGAGAACGATCATCGCGAGTACGCCGCGAAATGCGTCGAGCGAACAGGTGCCGACGTACTCGAACACGTCGGTACCCGTGAGGTCGTGCAGGACATGGACGTCATCCGATCGGTTCTGGGCGACGAGAAGCTCACCTACCTCGGCTATTCGTACGGAACGCGGATCGGCGCCGCCTACGCGGAAGCGTTCCCGGACAGAGTCCGCGCCATGGTTCTCGACGGTGCACTCGATCCCGAGCAGAGCCCCGTCGACGAGGCCGTCGAGCAAGGAGCTGCGTTCCAAGGCGCATTCGAGGCGTTCGCCGAGGACTGCGCACAGAGCGAGGCGTGCCCTCTCGGGCCGGACCCGGCCGCCGCGGACCGGACGTTCAGGGAGCTCGTCGACCCACTGATCCAAACGCCCGCCGCCACCACGGATCCGCGCGGACTCGGTTACGACGACGCGATCACCGGAACGCAGCAAGCCCTGTACTCGCAGAGCCTGTGGCGGATCCTGCGTGTGGGCCTGGCGGAACTGCAGGAGGGCAGGGGAGACACCTTGCTCCGCCTTGCCGACACCTACAGTGGCCGTCTCGACGACGGCACCTACTCCAATCTGGACGACGCGTTCAACGCCATCCGCTGCGTCGACGATCCACCGACCACCGACCGCGCCGAGGCCGGAGAAGCAGACCGACGGTATCGGGAAGCTGCTCCTTTCCTCGACGACGGACGCGGAACCGGAAACGCACCGCTCGATGTCTGCGCGTTCTGGCCCGTCCCCAACACCAGCACTCCCTACACGATCTCGGCCGAGGGACTTCCGAAACTGGTCGTGATCTCGACGACCTTCGACCCGGCGACGCCGTACCAGGCAGGCGTCGAACTTGCCCGTCAACTGGACGCGGACCTGATCACGTTCGACGGGGCCCAGCACACGGTTGCGTTCTCCGGCGAGAACTGCGTCGACGAACCGGTGGTCGACTACCTCGTCGATCTGACCCCGCCAGGTAACGATTTGGTGTGCTGACGGAACTTCACGGGTGTTCTTCCCCAGGTGAGAGCTCCCCGCAGTGAGACCGAATTCACGATGTAACACAGATTTAACGCGGTTTGCTTAGTCTCGCGGACATGGATCGCCAAAAGGAATTCGTGCTCCGGACACTGGAGGAGCGGGACATCCGTTTCGTCCGCCTGTGGTTCACCGACGTTCTGGGGTACCTGAAATCCGTCGCGATCGCGCCGGCGGAACTCGAAGGAGCGTTCGACGAAGGCATCGGCTTCGACGGCAGCGCCATCGAAGGCTTCGCACGCGTCTCGGAGGCCGACACCGTCGCCAAGCCGGATCCGTCGACGTTCCAGATCCTGCCGTGGTCCACGAGCAAGGGTCACCAGCACTCCGCGCGCATGTTCTGCGACATCGCGATGCCCGACGGCTCGCCGTCCTGGGCCGATTCGCGCCACGTGCTGCGCCGTCAGCTGAGCAAGGCCGCCGACCTCGGGTTCAGTTGCTACGTGCACCCCGAGATCGAGTTCTTCCTCCTCAAGGACAGCCCCGAAGACGGGTCTCCGCCCACGCCTGCGGACAACGGCGGCTACTTCGACCAGGCCGTGCACGACTCGGCGCCGAACTTCCGTCGCCACGCCATCGACGCGCTCGAGTCGATGGGTATCTCGGTCGAGTTCAGCCACCACGAGGCAGCGCCCGGTCAGCAGGAGATCGATCTCCGCTACGCCGACGCGCTGTCGATGGCCGACAACATCATGACGTTCCGCTACGTGGTCAAAGAGGTCGCGATCGAAGAGGGCGTCCGCGCGACGTTCATGCCCAAGCCGTTCAGCGACCAGGCCGGCTCGGCGATGCACACTCACATGAGTCTCTTCGAGGGAGACGCCAACGCGTTCCACAACCCGGACGATCCGATGCAGTTGTCGGAGACCGGCAAGTCGTTCATCGCAGGCATTCTCGAGCACGCCAACGAGATCAGTGCCGTGACCAACCAGTGGGTCAACTCCTACAAGCGTCTGGTCCGCGGCGGTGAGGCACCGACGGCGGCGTCGTGGGGCCCGGCGAACCGATCCGCTCTCATTCGCGTCCCGATGTACACGCCCAACAAGGCGTCCTCGCGTCGCGTCGAGATCCGAAGCCCTGATTCTGCGTGCAACCCGTACCTGGCCTTCGCGGTGTTGCTCGCTGCCGGTCTGCGCGGCATCGAGAAGGGCTACACGTTGCCCCCCGAGGCCGAGGAAGACGTGTGGGCACTGACGTCCGCCGAACGGCGTGCGATGGGCTACAAGGAGCTTCCGGGCAATCTCGATCAGGCCCTCAACGCGATGGAGAACTCGGAGCTCGTCGCCGAGGCTCTCGGCGAGCACGTCTTCGACTTCTTCCTCCGCAACAAACGTCGCGAGTGGGAGGAATACCGCAGTCATGTCACCCCGTACGAATTGAAGGCGTACCTGGGGTTGTGAATCGGACGGGCGCCGATGGGCTAGGTTTTACCCGTTCGAGGTAGTTTCCCCCCGCGGTGAGGTGAATCAGGTGTCACGCCAGAGTCGAGGTGTTCGCTGATGGTGCGTCCACCGACGTCACGTTCGGTTGTTCCCGGCGCAGGACGGCTGGGACTGGTCGAATCCACCGCGCCCACCGACCTCCGCACGCTCGGATGGGTGGACGAGGACAGCCTCGAACTGTTGTGGTCGCTCTCGCGGGCAGCCAACGCCGACCTCGCGCTCCGCACCGTCGTCCGGTTGAACGATGCACTCGGTGACAAGTTCGCCGAGTTGGACTCCGCACTGCGGACGGACAAGGGTCTTCGCGGTCGGCTCTTCGGGTTGGTGGGTGCGTCGAGCGCCCTCGCGGACCACCTCGTCTCCGATCCGCAGTCGTGGCGCCTGCTCGCCTCGCCCGACGGCAAGTCCACCGGTCGGATAGACCTGCCGAGCAAGCAGCAGCTCACCGAACAGTTGCTCGCAGCGGTGCAGGCTAGCCCGGAGACCGGGGAACATGCGTCCCCCGAACTGTATCGAGCGTCCGTCACCGGACCGGAAGCCGTTGTCGCGCTGAGGAAGACCTACCGCGACCAGGTGATGGTGCTGGCGGCCGCCGATCTGGCCGCCACCGTCGAGAACGAACCCGTTCTGCCGTACCAGCTCGTCGGCAATCAACTCTCGGACATGGCCGACGCCGCCCTCACCGCAGCTCTCGCCGTGGCCATCGCCACCGCCTGCCCGGACAAACCGTGCCCCAGCCGCATCGCCGTCATCGCGATGGGCAAATGCGGTGCCCGAGAACTGAACTACGTCTCCGACGTCGACGTCGTGTTCGTCGCCGAACCCGCGGATGCGACCGCCAGCCGGATCGCAGGCGAAATGATGCGAATCGGCTCGTCCGCGTTCTTCGAGGTCGACGCTGCGCTGCGCCCCGAGGGCAAACGTGGCGAACTGGTGCGGACACTGGATTCGCACGTCGCCTACTACAAGCGCTGGGCCAAGACGTGGGAGTTCCAGGCGTTGCTCAAGGCACGTCCGATGACCGGAGACATGGAACTCGGGCACAGCTACGTCGCCGCGTTGAATCCGATGGTCTGGCTGGCGTCGCAGCGAGAGGACTTCGTTCCCGAGGTTCGGGCGATGCGCCGTCGGGTCGAGGAAATGGTCCCACCGGAACTGCGCGAACGAGAGATCAAACTCGGACGTGGCAGCCTTCGCGATGTCGAGTTCGCCGTGCAGTTGCTCCAACTCGTGCACGGCCGCACCGACGAGTCGTTGCGCGTGCTGGGGACGACCGATGCGCTGACGGCGTTGACCGACGGCGGGTACATCGGCCGCGACGATGCGGCCAATCTCACTGCGTCCTACGAGTTCCTGCGCCTCATCGAGCATCGCCTGCAACTGCAGCGGATGAAGCGAACACACACCTTGCCTCCGCCCGACGACGAGGAAGCATTGAGGTGGCTGGCACGGGCCGCGCACATGCGGCCCGACGGCAATCGAGATGCGCTCGGTGTGCTGGCCGCGGAGATCAAGCGCAACGCGCAGCGGATCCGCAGGCTCCACGCGAAACTGTTCTACCGGCCGTTGCTCGACTCGGTGGTCCGATTCGACTCCGACACGGTGCGGTTGACGCCCGACGCCGCGATTCGGCAGCTCGCAGCGCTCGGATACGCGGCACCGGAAAATGCACTCGGGCACCTTCGCGCGTTGGTCGGTGGGGGAGCGCGGCGCGGTCAGATCCAAGCGGTGCTGTTGCCGACGTTGTTGGAATGGCTCGCCGACACCCCGGACCCGGACGCTGGGTTGCTCAACTATCGTCGACTGTCCGAGGCGGCGAGCGAGCAGACGTGGTTCCTGCGCACTCTGCGCGACGAGGGTGCTGTGGCGCAGCGTCTGATGATCGTGCTCGGTTCGTCCGCATACGTCCCGGAACTGCTGATCAAGGCGCCCGAGGTCATCCGTCTGTACGCGGACGGTCCCAGCGGACCACGTCTGCTCGACGCCGAACCCGAGGAGACGTATCGCGCGATCCTGTCGTCGTCGGGACGCTACGAGGACCCGGTCCGTGCAATCAACGCCGCACGCGCTCTGCGCCGTCACGAACTCGCTCGCGTCGCCTCCGCGGACATTCTCGGCATGCTCGACGTGCCGCAGGTCTGCCGGGCACTGTCGTCGGTGTGGGCAGCAGTCATCAACGCGGCTCTCGCCGCGGCCGTTCGGTCCAGCGTCGCCGAGCGGGGCGAGCCGGCACCGGCAACGCTCGCGGTCATCGGAATGGGGCGACTCGGCGGCGGTGAACTCGGGTACGGCAGCGACGCCGACGTGTTGTTCGTGTGCGAGCCGGCGGAAGGTGCCGACGACAGCGCTGCCGTCAAGTGGGCCAACGGCATCGCCGACAAGATCCGCAAACTGCTCGGAGCGCCGAGCACCGACCCGCCGCTCGAGGTCGACACCGGCCTTCGTCCCGAAGGTCGCAACGGCCCCGTGGTTCGTACGCTCGCCTCCTACGAGGCGTACTACGCCCAGTGGGCGCAGGCATGGGAAGTTCAGGCGCTTCTGCGTGCTCACCAGGTCGCGGGTGACGAGGACCTCGGCATCCGGTTCCTGCTGATGGTGGACAGGATTCGCTACCCGGAAGGCGGGGTGTCTCAGGACGCTGTCCGCGAGATCCGACGGATCAAGGCGCGCATCGACTCCGAGAGACTGCCCAAGGGCGCCGACCCTGCCACACACACCAAACTGGGCCGCGGCGGGCTGGCAGACATCGAGTGGACCGTGCAGCTGATCCAGCTGCGACATGCACACGACGTCAAGTCATTGCACAACACGTCCACGCTGCAGAGCCTGGACGCCATCGGTGCAGCAGAGCTGATGAGCGAAACCGATGTCGAATTGCTGCGCGAAGCATGGATTCTCGCGACGAAGGCCCGCAACGCGCTCGTCCTCGTCCGTGGCAAACCGACCGACCAGCTGCCTCGACCGGGCCACGTGCTCTCCGCGGTGGCCAAGGTCGCCGGCTGGGACAACGGCGACGCCGGAGCCTTCCTCGACAACTACCTGCGAGTGACGCGTCGCGCCAAGGCAGTGGTGGAGCGGACCTTCGGAGCGTGAAGGCCCGCCCGTCCGTCACTGCGCGGTGACGAAGCCCTCCGACACCAACCAGTCGCGGGCGGCGTCGGCGGGCTCGATGCCCTCGACGTCGACCTGCCGGTTGAGTTCGGTCATCACCTGATCGGTCAATTTCTCCGAGATCGGTGCCATGACCTCGGCGACCTGTGGGTGCGCGTCGGCGAAGGCCTTTTTCATCACCAGGGCCGGATTGTACTTGGGGAAGAACGCTCGATCGTCCTCGAGCAGAACCAGATCGAGGGCGATGATGCGCCCGTCGGTGGTGAACACCTCACCGAACTTGCACTGTGTTCCGTCTGCGGTGGCCTGGTAGATGATGCCGGTTTGCAGGATCTGGCGCGGCGCGGCACCGGGGTCGAACTCGTACTTCGCGGCCATGCCCGGATATCCGTCCTGACGGACGTTGAATTCGGTTTCGACGCACGTGGTTGCCGCTGCCGGGTCGGTGCGGACCAACTCCGCGTAATCCGACAGGGTGCGGATCCCGGTCTGCTCGGCTGTCTGCCTGTTCATCGCGAGGGCATAGGTGTTGTTCATCGGGGCGGGCACGGCCCACACCATGTCGTTCGCTTCCAAGTCGGCATCGCGGACTGCTTCGTACTGCTGCTGCGAGTCGGGAAGCGGAGTTTCGTTGCCCAGGTAGTTGATCCACCCCGTTCCCGTGTACTCGTACGTCAGATCGATCTGACCGGCGAGCTGCGCCTCCCGGGTGCTGTTGGACCCTTGGATGTTGGTGAGGTCACGGACATCGGCGCCTGCCGCGGACAGTGCGAATTCGATGATGTAGCCGAGGGTGATCTGCTCCGTGAAGTCCTTGGATCCCACAGTGACCTTGACGCCGTCCAGCTCCGGGACGGGCTCGATACTGCCGGGGCCGACGGCCAGAGGCAGAGCGCCTCCGGATTCGAGGCCGCACCCGGTCATCAGTGCGCCGCACAGGGCGACGGCAACGGCGGTCCGTCTCATGCTCGTCGTTCTTCTCATCGCAGTCCCCGAGGTCCGAGGAACTGCTCCGCCAATGCGCCCAGCCAGTCGATGAACAACGCGAGCGATACCGCCAGCACTGCACCGACGACGAGAGTCACGTTGTCGCGCAACTTGTATCCGGTGTCGATGAGAATTCCCAACCCACCTGCGCTGACGAGGAAACACAGCGTCGCGGTGCCGACCGCCAGGACCAGCGACGTACGAAGACCAGCCAGAATGTAGGGAACGGCCAACGGGAACTCGATTCTGCGCAGCACCGTCATCGGCGACATGCCCTGGCCTCGACCGGCGTCGATCAACGTCCGGTCCACTTCCTGATAACCCAGAATCGTGTTGCGCAGCACCGGAAGCAACGAATAGAAGGCGATGGGCAGCACACCGATCCAGAATCCGGTCTGTCGCGTGGCGAGATAGAACAGGACGAGCAGGCCGATGGCAGGAGCGGCGGCACCGATGTTGGCGATGCCGACGAAGAACGGGGCAAGCTTGGTGTACCCCGGTCGAGTGAGTACCGTGCCCAACGGAACTGCCAACGCAACGACGATGACGACCACGGCCGCCGTGATCAGGATGTGCTGCCAGGTCAGAGTGAGAATGTTCGAGACGCTGATACTGCCCTGCTGCGTCGCCGTGAGATCACGACTGAAGGCCCAGATCAGCACGCCCGCGACCAGCACCACGACGAGCGCCGGTTGGACCAGCAGCCGAATGCGCTCGGCGCGTTTGGATGCGCCGCGCTCCGAGGCACCCTCGTCGGGTTCCGTTTCCATGTCCGGCGCCTCGGGCGTGGACGTCGTCCGTTCTGCCGTGGTCATGACTGGCTGACCTGTTCTTCCTGGTCGTCGTGATCGTGCTCGTGCGCTTCGCGCATCTTCTGCAGATGCCCGACGAGCGTGTCGATGGAGATCAGACCGACGTATTCCCCGCGTGGGCCGGTGACCACCGTGGACGCCGTGCTCTCGGCGAGCAGTGCTTCCAGTCCGTCCTGCAACGTCGACTGGATGGAGACGAGTTCGCCGATCGGAACGCCGACGCCGCGCAGCGACGATGCCGTCGCCAGATGACCGGGGGAGACCCACCGGAGCGGGCGGTTCCGGTCGTCGAGAATCAATCCCCACTGCCACTTTCGTGACGAGATCTTGGTGCGAATGTCGTCGACCGGATCGGATTCCCTGGCCGTCGGGCATTGCAGCAAGCGGACGTCACGAATTCTGGTCAGTGTCAACTGTTTCAGGGAAGCATCCGCACCGACGAATCCGGCGACCGTGTCGTTCGCAGGGTTGGCGAGAATGGCCTCGGGCGTGTCGTACTGCATGATCGACGACTGGTTTCCGAGTACCGCGATCCTGTCGCCGAGCTTGACCGCCTCGTTGAAGTCGTGCGTGACGAACACGATGGTCTTGCCCAGCTCACTCTGCAAACGCATCAACTCGTCCTGCAGCAGACCTCGGGTGATGGGGTCTACCGCACCGAACGGTTCGTCCATCAGCAGTACCGGGGGATCGGCGGCCAACGCGCGTGCGACGCCGACACGTTGCTGCTGGCCACCGGACAACTGCCGCGGGTACCTGTTTCGGTACGTGTCCGGGTCGAGTCCCACGAGATCCAGCATCTCGTCGGTGCGCTCGGAGATGCGTTTCTTGTCCCAGCCGATCAGGCCAGGGACTGTCGCAACGTTCTTCGCGATGGTCATGTGTGGAAAGAGACCGGCCTGCTGGATCGAATAGCCGATTCCGCGTCGCAGTTCGTCGGCGTCGATGCTCAAGGCGTCCTTGCCGTCGATGGTGATGGTTCCCGACGACGGCTCGATCAAGCGGTTGATCATCCGCATGGTCGTCGTCTTACCGCATCCCGACGGACCGACGAACACGACGGTCTCGCCGGCGGGAACCGTCAGCGACACGTTGTCGACGGCGGCCGTGTCCTGACCGGGGTATCGCTTGCTGACCGAGTCGAGCACGATGTCGACTCCCGAGACGTGCTGGTTGGTTGAGTTAGACACGAAGACCCCTCGAGGTGGTGAGCTTGCCGACCAGGACGAGGATGCCGTCGAGGATCAGAGCAAGGATGACGATCAGAACTGTTCCGACCAGTGCTTGCGGGACAGCGTTGGGGCTGCCGACGCGCGAAAGTCCGGAGAAGATGAGGTTCCCGAGCCCCGGGCCCTTCGCGTACGCAGCGATCGCGAGGATGCCGAAGATCATCTGGGTGCTCACGCGCATACCCGCGAGGATCGACGGCCAGGCCAGTGGCATCTCGATTCGTGCCAGAACTCGCCCTCGGTTCAATCCGACGCCCTTGGCGGCGTCCGTGACCGCCGGGTCCACCGAAGCGAGCCCGATGATGGTGTTCCTGATGATGGGAAGCAGTGCGTACAGCACCAGTGCGGTGATCGTCGGCGCGACGCCGAGACCCAGGATAGGAATCAACAGGCCCAGGAGGGCGAACGAAGGAATGGTGAGCACGGTGCTCGCCAGTGCTGTGGCGATTGCCGAGCCTGCAGGGGAGCGGTACACGAGCACACCGATCGCGACCGCAAGAATCGTTGCGATGACGATGGATTGCACCACCGCCGAGACGTGAAGGTACGAGTCGGTCAGCAATTGTTGCCGCCTGACCGATACGAAATTCCAGAGCGTGTCCATTGTGGTGCTGCCACCCTCTTTTCCCGTTCACCGGTCTTTTTCGGTGACGACGGACAATCCGACCCATCGAGAATGGCTTGACGAGCGTGATGGCAAACCTTTTTTCAGAAAGTCGTTACCTTCCGTACACACGAAACCGCCCGCCCTGCGTGAACGCAGGACGGGCGGTTCGGTGTTCTGGACGAGCGCTTACGCGCAGATCACACGTCGTAGTAGAGCTGGAACTCGTACGGGTGCGGGCGCAGGTTGACCGGAGCGATTTCCTGCTCACGCTTGAGCGAGATCCAGGTCTCGATGAGGTCGGTGGTGAAGACGCCACCCTCGGTCAGGTACTCGTGATCGGACTCGAGGCGATCGATGACGGCGTTCAGCGACGTCGGTGCCTGAGGAATGTTCTTGGCCTCCTCGGGCGGCAACTCGTAGAGATCCTTGTCGACGGGAGCGAGCGGCTCGATCTTGTTCTTGATTCCGTCGAGACCGGCCATCATCTGCGCGGCGAAGTTGAGGTACGGGTTGCCCGAGCTGTCCGGTGCACGGAACTCGAGGCGCTTGGCCTTCGGGTTGTTGCCCGTGATCGGGATACGCACGGCGGCGGAGCGGTTGCGCTGGCTGTACACGAGGTTGATGGGAGCCTCGTAGCCCGGCACCAGGCGGTGGTAGGAGTTGATCGTCGGGTTGGTGAAGGCCAACAGCGACGGAGCGTGGTGCAGGATGCCGCCGATGTAGTGGCGAGCCAGGTCCGACAGTCCGGCGTATCCGGCCTCGTCGTGGAACAGCGGCTTGCCGTCCTTCCACAGCGACTGGTGAACGTGCATGCCCGAGCCGTTGTCACCGAAGAGAGGCTTCGGCATGAACGTCGCCGACTTGCCGTGCTTCCATGCGGTGTTCTTCACGATGTACTTGAACAGCTGCAGGTCGTCCGCGGCTGCGAGCAGCGTGTTGAACTTGTAGTTGATCTCGGCCTGGCCACCGGTGCCGACCTCGTGGTGACCGCGCTCGAGTTCGAAGCCTGCGTTCTGCAGGTTGGTCGAGATCTCGTCGCGCAGGTCGACGTAGTGGTCGTACGGTGCAACGGGGAAGTATCCGCCCTTGGGGCGAACCTTGTAGCCGAGGTTGGGGCTGCCGTCGGCGTTGGCCTCGACACCGGTGTTCCAGGAGCCCGACACCGAATCGAGCTCGTAGAACGCACCGTTGATGCCGGAGTCGTAGCGAACCGAGTCGAAGATGTAGAACTCGGCCTCGGCGCCGAAGTAGGCGGTGTCGGCGATGCCGGTGGAGACCAAGTACTCCTCGGCCTTGCGTGCGACGTTGCGCGGGTCGCGGCTGTAGCTCTCACGCGTGAACGGGTCGTGCACGAAGAAGTCGATGTTCAGAGTCTTCGCGGCGCGGAACGGATCGACCTGCGCGGTCGTCACGTCGGGGAGAAGCATCATGTCCGACTCGTGGATGGACTGGAAGCCGCGGACGGACGAACCGTCGAAGGCCAGACCGTCTTCGAAGACATCCTTGTTGAACGCCGACGCCGGGATGGAGAAGTGCTGCTGGGTGCCGGGGAGATCCGTGAAACGGATGTCCACGTACTCGATGTTCTCGTCGGCGATGAACTTGATGACCTCTTCGGCCGTGGTGAACGCCACGCTTTTACTCCTTTGTCGAATTCCGTCGACCTGCACGTTATGGACCTGGTGTTGCCCACCAGTCAAGGCTGTGTTTCGCCCGTGTTACACGTCGTGCTCTCTGCATGTAACCGTGAGCGACGACGCACTGCGTCGTGCTCTCCCGAACACACTACGGTGA
Organism: Rhodococcus sp. RS1C4; assembly: GCF_002258225.1. Classification (NCBI taxonomy): domain Bacteria; kingdom Bacillati; phylum Actinomycetota; class Actinomycetes; order Mycobacteriales; family Nocardiaceae; genus Rhodococcus; species Rhodococcus sp. RS1C4. Next base: position 30,481 of record NZ_NOXZ01000039.1, read on the forward strand.
CGGTGTCCGGGTCGGTCCCGCGCGGCGCCTATCCTGGAGTGCATGGCACGAATGACAGGTTCCTGGTTGTCCGGCCCGAACGCGGCGATGCCCGACGACGGAACCGAACAGAACTTCCCCGGGGAACGCCTCGGTCTCCCGCAGGACGGACCGGGTGCGGTTGCGGGACTCGGTCGACGAACTCTCGCGCTCCTGGTCGACTGGTTCATGTCGATGGGCATTTCCGCACTGATCATCAGCGTCACCGGTATCGGACAGTCGATGTCCACCATCACGCTTCTGGTGTGGTTCGTCCTCGGTGTTGCGTCCGTCAGCATCTTCTCGTTCACACCTGGACAGTTGATCGTCGGGATTCAGGTGGCCCGCGTCGACGCCTCTGCTCGAGTCGGCTTCGTCCGAGCCCTCGTCCGCACGTTCTTTCTCCTGTTCGTGTTCCCGGCCATCATTTCCGACCACGACGGCCGGGGCATGCATGATCGCGCCACCGGAACAGCGATGCTGCGCGGTCGGTGACCGCGCAGCATCGTCTTGGAGATATTGTTCGATCGTCAGCGGCGCTTGATGGTGCGCTGAACGCCCTTCATCTTCGCTCCACCGGGAATCGGGCCCTTCGGCATCGCCGGCCCACCCTTCGTTCCCAACGCCGACAGACGCGATTCGATGGTGTCCATGCGCTTGCTGTCGATGTTGTTGGGAAGCTTCGCCAGGTACTTCTGCAGGCCCGACAGCGGAATCTGATTGTCCCCGTTGCCGATGACGATGTCGTAGATCGGGGTGTCTCCGACGAGGCGGGCAGTCTTCTTCTTCTCCTGAGCGAGAAGTGACTTCACGCGCTGAGGGGCGCCTTCGGCGACGAGAATGACACCCGGCTTGCCGATCACCCGGTGGACAGCGTCCAGCTGGGTGGTCCCGGCGATCGCGTTGGTGACGCGCCACGAGCCACGAAGGTTGTCGAGCGCCCAGGCAGCCGCACCGGCCTGGCCGTCGGCCTTCTTGTACACCGACTTCTGGACACGACGCCCGAAGATGATGAACGCGGCGAGCACGCCGAGGAGCAGACCGAACGGCAGCAGGAACCATTCGATACCGATGATCAAACCGATCAGAAACGCGATGACCGTGATTCCCACGATCGCGCCGATCATCAGCGGAAGAAGAGCCTTGTCTTCCTTCCGCTGCATCTGGAACGCCTGCCACAACTGACTGCGACGTTCTTTCGACGCCTGCTTCCGAGCGGCCTTCGCTGCTGCTTTCGCTTCTTTGCTGGGCTTACCTGCTTTGCCCGCTTTACTGCCGTTCGCCATGCTTCACAGGATACGTCCCGACATCCCGTCGTCATGCATCGCGCCGGGAGTGGATCAGCGAGCCGCCAGACGCGCCATCAGAGAACTGGCTTCCTGCGACGCTTCGCCGCCCTCGACCAGGTGCGCCATGCTCGCCGGCAGCTCACGTCCATGGTGCTGCATGGCCTGCGCGTACAGACGCCCGGCGCGGTACGACGAACGGACCAACGGACCGGCGAGAACACCGGCGAAACCGATCTCGGTGGCGTAATCGGAGTGCTCGACGAACTCCTCCGGCTTGACCCAACGCTCGACCGGGTGGTGCCGCGGGGAGGGACGCAGGTACTGCGTGATCGTCAGGATGTCGCATCCGGCCTCGTGGAGGTCGCGGATCGCTTCCTGGACCTCTTCCGGGGTCTCACCCATGCCGAGGATCAGGTTGGACTTGGTGACGAGGCCGTCGTTGCGCGCCGCGGTGATGACGTCCATCGACCGCTGGTACCGGAACGCGGGCCGGATTCGCTTGAAGATGCGGGGGACCGTCTCGACGTTGTGCGCGAGCACCTCGGGACGTGAGGAGAACACCTCGGCCAACTGCTCGGGGCGAGCGTTGAAATCCGGAATCAAGAGCTCGACGCCGGTGTTCGGGTTCAGCTTCTTGATGTAGCGGACCGTCTCCGCGTACAGCCATGCGCCGCCGTCGGCCAGATCGTCACGAGCGACGCCGGTGATGGTCGAGTACCGCAGACCCATCGCCTGGACACTTTCCGCGACGCGGCGGGGTTCGTCGCGGTCGAGATCCTCCGGCTTGCCGGTGTCGATCTGGCAGAAGTCGCAGCGGCGGGTGCACTGCTCACCGCCGATCAGGAACGTCGCCTCGCGGTCTTCCCAGCATTCGTAGATGTTGGGGCATCCGGCTTCCTCGCACACCGTGTGCAAGCCCTCGCGTTTGACCAGCCCCTTGAGTTCGGAATACTCCGGACCCATCTTGGCCTTGGTCTTGATCCAGTTGGGCTTGCGCTCGATCGGGGTCTCCGCGTTTCGGATCTCGAGGCGGAGTAATTTGCGTCCTTCTGGGGCCACAGTCACGGTTTCGATGCTACGCGCCGAACTTCACGGTGGTGAACTGCGGGTTGGTGGAGACTTGTACCACATCGGGGCGCGCTACTGGGTGTTCGCTGACCAGCAGAGACCCGTCGAGAGCAGCGGTGACCGCGTCCACGACCGCAGCAATCACGTCGTCGACGGTCACCTCGCGGCCCAGCTCGCTCGTGAGGGACGTGACGCCCGCGTCGGCAATGCCACACGGGACGATGGCGTCGAACCCGGACGTCGAGGAATTGCAGTTCAACGAGAACCCGTGCAGCGTGACGCCGCGCTGCACGCGAACGCCGATGGCCGCGATCTTGCGCTCGGGCAGAAGAATTCCGTCTCGGACCTCGGAGGCGAGCCACACACCCGATCGCCCGTCGATGCGTCCGCAGTCGATGCCCAGATCCGTGCACACGGCGATCAGAGCCTCCTCGACACGACGGACGTACCGCACGACGTCGATCGGCTGCGCCAACTTCACGATCGGATAGCCGACGAGTTGGCCCGGGCCGTGCCAGGTGATCTTGCCGCCGCGGTCGACCTCGATGACCGGCGTACCGTCTTTCGGGCGATCCTCGGGCGACGTGCGCCGTCCCGCGGTGTACACCGACGGATGTTCCAGCAGCAGCAACGTGTCGCGTCCGACACCCTCGGCGCGCATGTCCGCGAGTGCGCGCTGGCGATCCCACGCGACGAGATAATCGACCGTTCCGAGCCGGGACACCTCGATGGAGTCGGAACTTTCGCGTGCGGACACAACACCTTCGGTCATAACCGTCGACGTTACGCCGACCCTGCGCGCGAACGGAATCAGCTCCCGACGGCCGCGCGCAGCGCCTCGCCGACAGTGTTGTGTTCGAACGTGAACCCGGTGTCCTCGAGGACCTTCGGGATGGCTCGCGGGCCGGTGAGGATAGCTTCCTCGGCGAACTCGCCGATCACCAGACGAAGCGCGAATCCGGGAACCACCCAGGGTGCCGGTCGCTTGATCGCTCGCGCAAAGGCGCTGTTGAACTGAGCATTGGTGACCGGAGCCGGACCCACCATGTTCACCGGACCGCGCACGGCGTCGTTCTCGATGCTGTGGATGATCCCGCCGATCTCGTCCTTCAACGAGATCCACGGAAAGTACTGACGCCCGCTACCCAGACGACCGCCGAGCGCGAGCAGATACAGCGGGCGCAGTTTGCCCATCATCCCGCCGCGGCGCGACAGGACCACTCCGCTCCGGAGCATCACCGTCCGTACCCCGCCGGCGACGGCATCGGCCGTCGCGAGTTCCCAGTCGCGGCACACTTCGGCGAGGAACCCCTCGCCGACACCGTCCGATTCGTCGACGATGCGATCGCCGGTGTCGCCGTAGAAGTTGATGCCACTGGCGTTGACGAGAGTCGGGATCCCGTGCTCCGCACAGGCACCCGCCAACACCTCGGTGGGCGTGATCCGGCTGTCGCGGACCTCCTGCTTGTACGCACCGGACCACCGCTTGTCACCGATGCCGACTCCGCAAAGATTCACCACGGCGTCACACGAGCGAAGTGCACGCTCGTCGACCGTTCCCGCCGGAGGATCCCACTGGAATTCGTCCGGCCCTGCCGGTGCGCGACGCACGAGGCGGGACACCTCGTGACCTCGTCCGCGCAACGACGCCACCAGGGCGGTACCGATCAATCCCGAAGAACCTGCAATGACGACGCGCATGGTGTTCGACGCCCCTCTCGACGGTTTCGGGGCGCCACCCGCAGTGCGAGTGGCGCCCCGATTGTGTGGTCTACCCCGATTGTTCGAGGACGATCACGTCCGGAATGTCTGGTACCTCACGATACAGACACAGCCGCGCTCGTGTCGGATCAGATACCCAGGTCCGCCTCGAACGAAGCATCTTCCAGACGCTGCTTGATCGTCGTCAGGAAACGACCGGCATCCGCACCGTCGACCAGGCGGTGATCGTAGGTCAGCGGCAGGTAGACCATCGAACGAACACCGATGGACTCGTTGCCCGCCGCATCCTTCACGACGACCGGACGCTTGACGATCGCGCCGGTACCGAGCATCGCAGCCTGCGGCGGAACCAGAATCGGCGTGTCGAACAACGCGCCCTGGCTACCGATGTTGGTGATGGTGAACGTGCCACCGGACAGCTCGTCGGGCTTGAGGCCACCGGAGCGTGCACGCGACGCGATGTCGGCGATGGCGCGAGCCAAGCCGGCCAGCGACAGATCGCCCGCGTTGTGAATGACGGGCGAGAGCAGACCCTGATCGGTGTCCACGGCGATACCGAGGTGGACATCGGCGTGGTACGTGATCTCCTTCTTGTCCTCGTCGATGCTGGCATTGACGTTCGGGTGCGCCTTGAGTGCCTCGACGACCGCCTTCGCGAAGAACGGCAGGTACGTCAGGTTGACACCCTCGTTCTTGGAGAACGTCGACTTCGCCTTCGTGCGGAGCGCAGCGATCGTCGTGACATCGACCTCGAACGTCTGCGTGAGCTGAGCCGTGGTCTGCAGCGACTCACGCGTCTTCTTCGCCGTGATCTGACGGATGCGGTTGATCTTCTGAGTCGTACCGCGAAGGTGAGCGAGCTCGGGGCGAACGCCTGCGGTAGCCGGAGCCGCCGGAGCGGACGCGGCAGCGGGAGCCGCGGCCGGCGCCTCGGCCTGAGCGGGAGCCTTCTTCGCTTCCGCTGCGGCGAGCACATCCTGCTTGCGGATACGCCCGCCGACACCGGTGCCCTTGACCTCGGAGAGGTCGACATCGTTGTCCGCGGCGAGCTTGCGCACGAGAGGAGTCACGTACGGAGTCGCGTCACCGGACGGTGCGGACTCCTGCTTCTTCGGAGCTTCCTGCTTGGGAGCTTCCTGCTTGGGAGCTTCTGCCTTCGGGGCTTCCTGCTTTGGGGCTTCCTTGGGTGCTTCCTGCTTGGGTGCTTCCGCGACCGGCTCGGGCTTCTTCTCCGGCTCGGGAGCCTTCTCGGGCTCGGGGGCCTTCTCCGCCGGTGCACCGGACCCGATCACCGCGAGCTGACCACCGATCTCGACGGTGTCGTCTTCCTCGGCGTTGATCTCGAGCAGCGTGCCTGCGACGGGGGACGGAATCTCGGTGTCGACCTTGTCGGTGGAGACCTCGAGCAGTGGCTCGTCGACCGCAACCTCGTCGCCGACCGCCTTCAGCCACCGCGTGACGGTTCCTTCGGTCACGGACTCGCCCAGCTCGGGCATCTTCACCGGGGTGCCCGAGCCGCTCGAGTCGGACTTCGCAGCGGGAGCCGCGTCCTCTGCCGGTGCCTCTTCCTCGGCCTGAGGCTCGGGCTCGGCGGCCGGTGTGGGCTCTTCCTCGGCTGCCTCGGGCTCTGCAGCGGGCGCGGACTCTTCGCCTGCGTCGCCGATCTGCGCGAGCTCGCCACCGATCTCGACGGTGTCGTCTTCCTGAGCCACGATCTTCGTCAGAACGCCAGCAGCGGGGGACGGGATTTCGGTATCGACTTTGTCCGTCGATACTTCGAGCAACGGTTCGTCGACCTCGACGGTGTCGCCCTCCTGCTTGAGCCACCTCGTGACAGTTCCCTCGGTGACGCTCTCACCAAGAGCTGGCATCTGGACGGAGAAGGCCATGTCTGTTGACTCCTCGACAGTTGTATGCGGGTAAATTCAGTTCCTACGACTTGTGGTCGCAGAACAGTGTGTGGAAACCAGTGCTGAAACTATTGTGCTGGCGCTGCAAGGTTCGCGGACGATACTTGCGTTAATTGCGACGAGGTGGTCGACGGACGTCCGCGCCAGGGCGCCCGAACCGGATGTGGCGAGACGGTTGGCCGAAGACGATCGGCTGACTCCAGCTGGCACCTCTACGCCCTTCCATCCGCGATCGGCAATCTTTCTCGACAACGAGAGAGTTGAACCCTCTACCTTCATCCTTCCATCCCTCGGCGTCGCATGTTCCCCGAGGGCTGATCTCGGACTGGCAAACTGGTGAGTAACACGAAGTGCGTGATCCGCGACGACAGAATGACGCACCGATGACAGGAGTCAAGCAGTGGGCTTGTTCGATCGTTTCTCTCGACGCGGCACTGGAGGTAGACGAGCCAAGGAGGGCTCGACCGCGCAGTACCTCGCGGACTGGACCGCGGCCAGGATCGGCGTCGAGGCGTACGTGGAACCGAAGACGACAGTGACTCCTGTCACTGTGGTTCTGGTAGCCAACGACGGCGAGTGGACGCGCCGTGCCGTCGACGAGCGCGATATCCGAAAGATCGGCCCGGACCTGAAGATTCCCGTCTACGACGTCCGCAAGACCCGCTACCCCCAGCGCATGCGTGACTACGACGCGCGGCAGAAGATCCTGCGCAAGCGAGCCGAAGGTATGTGAGTGGAAATGTAGGCGGTCTCAAGCCGTAGGCCAGGGCCTACATTTCCACTCACATAGCCGGGGGCTAGCCGTTCTCGACGATGTCTTCGAGTACTGCGAACATCGTCCGCACCGGCACACCCGTGCCGCCCTTGCCGATGTAACCGAACGGCCCACCCGTGTTGTAGGCAGGACCGGCGACGTCGATGTGCGCCCACTCGACACCCTCGGCGACGAACTCCTTCAGGAACAGTGCCGCCGCCAACATTCCGCCCGCACGACCGTTGGTGACGTTCGCCAGATCCGCGACCTTGGAATCCAGTTCGCGGCGAATCTCCTTCGGCAACGGCATAGCCCAACCGTCCTCGCCGACGGCCTGCGACAGCGCCGCGACGCGGTCACGGAACGCGTCCGTGCCCATGACGCCAGGCGTGCGGTTGCCGAGCGCGACGACCTGCGCGCCGGTCAGCGTCGCCGTGTCGATCAGGTAATCCGGGTCGTCCTCACAGGCACGCACGATGGCGTCGGCGAGAACAAGACGTCCTTCGGCGTCGGTGTTGATGACCTCGACGGTGATGCCGCCGTACTGGGTCAACACGTCACCGGGACGCTGCGCGGTCCCGGACGGCATGTTCTCCGCCATCGGAACGGTAGCGACGACGTCGAGCGCGAGACCGACTTTGGCGGCGAGGATGACCGTCGCGATGACGGCGGCGGCGCCGGCCATGTCGGACGTCATGTTCTCCATGCCCGCGGCAGGCTTGATGGAGATGCCGCCGGTGTCGAACGTGATGCCCTTGCCGACGAGCGCGACCTTCTTCGACTTTCGCTTGCCTCCCGAATGGCTCAGCCGAACAAGCCGCGGCAGCCTCGACGAGCCCTTGCCGACGCCGTGGATGCCGCCGTACCCACCCTTTTCCAGCGCTTTGTCGTCGAGAATCTGGACACTCAGACCCGCCGCGGTGCCCAGTTCCTTGGCGCGCGCCGCGAACTCCTCGGGGTAGAGGTGGCTCGGGGGAGTGTTGACGAAGTCACGCGCGAGCGCGACGGACTCGGCAATGGCCAGTGACCGCGCCAGCTCCGACTTCGGCTCACGCGCACGAGGATTCGCCACGAGAAGTTCGACCCGAGCGACCGGGCCTGCGTCCGGACCCGGTGCGGACAGTGCGGACTTGAACTCGGTGAACGTGTACGCGCCGAGGTAGAAACCCTCGGCGGTCGCACCGAGATCCAGCGAGGACAGAGTGGTGGCAACGGTTCCCGTACCGCTCAGTGCGCGAGCCGCGGTGCCGGCCGACCGCCGGATGCGCTCGTCGTCGATGTCCGCCGACGCGCCGAGGCCCACACCGAGAACACTGGAGACACCCAGTGCGGAGGGCGCGGGAATGCGCGTGAGTTCGTCCGCCTTGCCCGTTGCGCCGACGCTGTCGAACGCGTCGAACAACGTCGTCGCGACGGCGTCGTCGAAGACGTCCTCGTCGGTGTGCAGTTCCAGCCCTTCGTCACTCGTGCTGAGTGCGACGACGAGCACGTCGACGTTCTTGCCGATTCGGCCGGCCAGCGCCAGCTCGGGTCCGAGAGTGCGGGATGAAGTCGAGGGCACGTGGCAGCTCCTACAGAGGGATCGATTGTGTCGGTCGGCTTCGATGGTAGTGACCCCCTCGGTGATGATCACCGCCGCGAGGGCTGTTGTCCGCTAGCGTTGGCGACCATGAGTGAAGCCGAGCTCGTTCGAGGTCCCGCGCACACCGTTCACGTCGAACTCGGTGCCACGTTCGCACCGTTCGGTGGTTGGGAGATGCCGGTGTCCTACGCCGGGGTCGTCGCCGAACACAAGGCCGTTCGAGAATCCGTCGGCGTCTTCGACGTCAGCCACCTCGGCAAGGCGATCGTCAGTGGACCGGGTGCAGCAGCATACGTCGACGCGACGTTGACCAACGATCTCGGCCGCATCCGGCCGGGCAAAGCCCAGTACACGTTGTGCTGCACCGAGTCCGGCGGGGTCGTCGACGACCTCATCGCCTACTACGTGAGCGACGAAGAGGTGTTCCTCGTTCCGAATGCCGCCAACACCGCAGCGGTAGTCGCGGCGCTGGCGGCGCAGGCACCCGACGATGTCACCGTCGCCGATCTGCACCGAGACTTCGGCGTGCTCGCCGTCCAGGGTCCGGGATCACGCGCAGTCGTGGAGAAGCTGGGCCTCCCGGCGAACATGGAATACATGGCCTTCGCGGACGCGACGTGGCAGGGGAAGTCGGTGAGGGTGTGCCGTACCGGCTACACCGGAGAACACGGGTACGAACTGATCCCCGCGTGGTCCGACACGGAAGCCCTGCTGCGCGCGCTGGCCGACGAGGTTCGAGGCGCCGGCGGGCAGGTCGCCGGACTCGGTGCCCGAGACACCTTGCGCACCGAGATGGGTTACCCACTGCACGGCCACGAACTGTCGCTGGACATATCCCCGCTCCAGGCCCGCTGCGGGTGGGCGATCGGCTGGAAGAAGGAACAGTTCTGGGGCAAGAACGCTCTCGCCGCGGAGAAGGCAGCAGGCCCCGTGCGCGTGCTCCGTGGAGTCAAGGCACTCGACCGAGGTGTCCTTCGCCCCGGCCTCACCGTCACACACGGCGGAGAGCAGATCGGAATCACCACGTCCGGCACTTTCTCGCCCTCGCTCGGAGTCGGAATCGCTCTTGCATTGCTCGATTCGAGCGCCGCGGTGACACCGGGAGACACTGTGGAGGTCGACGTGCGTGGCCGCGCCCTGGCGTGCGAGGTAGTCGCTCCACCCTTCGTCTCCGCCAACACCAAGTGAATAGCCGTGTGCGCGGAGGATTAAGATTCCACACATGACAGGCACTCCCGAATTCACCCGCGTGCAGCACCCCTCTCCGGCGCCGTCGGAAGCCAGAGAAGCAGTACTGGCCGCGCCCGGGTTCGGGAAGTTCTTCACCGACCACATGGCCATCATCGACTACACCGCCGAGAAGGGCTGGTACCAGCCGACGATCGCGCCGTACGGTCCCATCGAGCTCGACCCTGCCGCGATGGTTCTTCACTACGGCCAAGCCATCTTCGAAGGCCTGAAGGTGTACCGCCAGCCGAGTGGAGAATTCGCGTCGTTCCGAGTGCTGTCCAACGCGGAGCGCTTCCGTACGTCGGCGAAGCGGCTCGCGATGCCGGAACTACCCGACGAACTTTTCCTCGGATCGATCGAGCAACTGCTCGCTGTCGATCACGAGTGGGTTCCCGAGGCCGGCGGCGAAGACGCTCTGTACCTGCGTCCGTACATGTTCTCCACCGAGGCAGGCCTCGGAGTCCGGCCGGCGGACGATTACCGCTACATGCTCATCGCGTCACCCGCAGGCGCCTACTTCCCACGTGGCGTCAAGCCCGTCAAGGTGTGGCTCTCGACCGAGTACGTTCGGGCCGCGCCAGGAGGCACCGGTGCAGCCAAGTTCGCGGGCAACTACGCCGCGTCGCTCCTCGCACAGGCCCAGGCCAGCGACGAAGGCTGCGATCAGGTGGTCTGGCTCGACGCCATCGAGCGGCGCTACGTCGAAGAAATGGGTGGAATGAACCTGTTCTTCGTCTTCGGCTCCGGATCCGACGCCCGGCTCGTCACCCCGTCCTTGTCGGGCTCGCTTCTGCCGGGCATCACGCGCGACTCGTTGCTGACGCTGGCAACGGACTCCGGCATCCCCGTCGAGGAACGCCGGATCTCCACCGAGGAATGGCGCAAGGGCGCTGAATCGGGCGAGATCACCGAGGTCTTCGCATGCGGAACCGCCGCCGTCATCACCCCGGTCGGAACCGTGAAGTCCGCCGACGGTGAATTCGCCATCGCCGACGGCGAGCCCGGCGAAGTGACCCTCGCGCTCCGGGACACGCTGACCGGAATTCAGCGCGGCACCTTCGCCGACACGCACGGCTGGATGACCAAGCTCGGCTGACCAGTCTGCCTTCCGCGGATCGTCCGGTCAGGCGGAAGGCAGCCCCGCCAGCAACCCCACCACGACGATCGTCGTCGTCGTCTCCACAGCTGCGCCCAGAACGTCTCCGCTGACACCGCCGAACCGTCGGACACAATGCCGGACGCCCAGTGCGGCCGCGCCCAACGCGATGACGAGTACCAGCGGGCCCTGCCACCACCGACCGTCGACGGCGAGAGTCGATGCTGCAACAGCCAGTACCGCCCACGTGGACACCACGACGCGGGACTGCGAATCCGCAACCAGCGCACCGAAACCGGTGTCCGACGCGGGCCGGACGCCGCGTCGACACGCGAGAACGACGGCGACGCGCCCGGCAGCGACAGCGACGACGACAGACCACCACTGCTCGGCCGAGGCGAGAGCGCCGAACCCGGCGGCCTGAACGAGCATCACCAACCCGATGGCCGCGACGCCGAACGGGCCTGCGCTTCCGGACCGCATCACTTCACGGGCGCGCTCGGGTGGCCCATAGCACCCCAGTCCGTCAGCGGTGTCCGCCAGCCCGTCGATGTGCATGCCTCGGGTCAGCAATGCGAGCGCAGCGACGCCCAACGCCCCGGCCAGCACGGCAGGCAGAGACGCGGCAACCACGCCGATCCACAGAACGGCCGCCGCCGACACACCGAGCCCGACTCCCACCAGCGGTGTCCACCCGATCGCCGCACGGGCGTCGTCGCGACCGACCGTCTCCGGGCCGCGCACCGGCACAACCGTCAACCACGACAGTGCCAGGCGCGGTCCGATGAGCATTACGTGGTGGTGGTCTCGGTGCTGACCCCCGCGGCAGAGAACGTGGACATCTCACCGAGGGTCGCCACTGCCGCATGCACCACGTTGAGTGCAACAAGTGCACCCGAGCCTTCCCCGAGCCGCATGTCGAGTTCGAGGACCGGCTCGATACGCAAGTGGCGCAGTGCAATCGAATGAGCCGGCTCGGTCGAGCGATGACCGGCAACCCACCATTCACGCCCACCGCGAGCCGATTCCTCCGCGACCAACGCCGCAGCAGTGACGACGAGGCCGTCGAGAATCACCGGCGTACGACGGTGTGCTGCCTGCGCGAGAAAGCCCGCCATGGCCGCGATGTCGGCGCCCCCGGCGACTCGAAGCAACGCCACCGGATCCTTCACGACGGGCCGTGCCCGGCGCATCGCGTCACGGATCGCTGCGGTCTTCCTGATCCAACCTGCGTCGTCGACGCCGGTTCCCCGCCCGACCGCGGCGACGGGTTCGGTGTCGGTGAGCGCGGCGATCAACGTTGTTGCGGGAGTGGTGTTTCCGATTCCCATGTCGCCCGCGATCAGCAGATCGGCACCGCCGTCGACCTCCTCGTCCGCCACTGCGCGGCCCGCGTCGATCGCGGCGAGAACCTCGTCGGACGTCAGCGCATCCTCCCGGTCGATGGAACCGCTGGACCGGCGAACCTTGTACGCGCTCACCGTCGGATCGGTGTCGGTCGCGACCGAGATGTCCACGACCCGAACCGACGCCCCGGCAACCCCGGCAAGCGCATTGACCGCAGCGCCGCCGGCAGTGAAGTTGGCGACCATCTGCGCGGTGACCTCTGGCGGGTACGCCGACACCCCGTGCGCAGCCACACCGTGATCACCGGCGAACACCACCACTCGTGGCCTGACGATCGGCGACGGAGGGCATCGGTCCTGGCAGGCGGACACCCACTCGCCGAGCTCCTCGAGCCGCCCGAGGCTGCCCACGGGCTTGGTCAGCGATCGCTGCAGCTCCGAAGCATGCACTCGCGACTCCGCCGACGGAGGTGCCACGGGGCGCAGGGGCGTCGAGAAGTCCTCGGACTCCGAAGGGGCTGTCACAGGCGACCTTTCATCGAAAATCGGAACCGCTGTCATCGTCGGTCGTCGGGTCGTCGGACTTCAGCGGCAGCGGGAGGCCGGCGACGACCAGAACGACCGTCTCGCACGTGGCGGCCAGTCGGGAATTGAGGGTACCCATCTCGTCCTGGAACAGCCTGCCCGAGCGAGTCGCGGGAACCACGCCCCACCCCACCTCGGGACTGACGAGAACCAGATCGCCCCGGTACCGCTGCACGGCCGCACACAGCGCGTCGGTGGCTGGCGCGACGGTTCCTCGCGCCAGATCCCAGGCACCGGCGTCGTCGAGGGCGCCGGTCAACCAGGTGCCGAGATCGTCGACGATCGTCGTACCCGGATGTGCTTCGCGCAGCGTCTCCACCAACCCGTCCGACGACTCCACGGTGGACCACTCCGATGGACGACGCGCGCGGTGCGCGTCCAGACGAGCATCCCAATCCGCGTCGCCGGCGATGCGGCGTCCCGTCGCGACATATCGAACAACAGGCGCCTCGGCGGCAAGAGATTCCGCGTACGCAGACTTACCCGACCGCGTACCCCCGAGGACGAGCGTGCGCCGCACGGTACTCACGTGGGCCGCAGCGGTCAGACTGCTGCGCCGCGCTCGACGCGTGGCTTCGGCGCGCGCATCTTGCGCAACTGCGACGCGCGGACGAACGCGTACCAACCGAGGCGGAAACCACCGTCGGTGGTGTCCGGGAAACGCTCACGCACCCGATTGTTGATCTGACGGCCGATGAAGATGCCCTCGATCACCATGAACAGCATCATGACGAACATCGCGAGAGTCACGAACGCCTGAACGGCCGGGCTGAGGAACAACGCGAAGATCAGGAGTAACGCCAACGGCATGAACAAGCCGACGAGGTTGCGTCGTGCATCCACCAGATCGCGCGCAAAGGCCCGAACCGGACCCTTGTCGCGGGGGAGCAGGTACTTGTCCTCACCGGCCAGCATCCGTTCACGACGCTCGGCAGAGGCAGCACGCCGCTCGGCTGCGGCTTTCTTCCGGTCGTCCTTGGAGCCGCGGTTCGCCTTCCTGCGCTCGCGGGCTTCCTTGCTCGTCATCGGCGGTGGGGCGACCGGACCGCGGCGCCGCGCCTCGGCTTCCCGACGCTTCGGCGTCGGGCGACCCTTGCCGACGGCAGGAGCCGTCTGGTCCGTGGCGGGGGACTCGACGGACTTCGAATCGTCCCCGTCCGAATTGTCAGAGTTTCCGCGGCGTAGCAACTTCACCCTCCCAGGTTATGGGATGACGACGAAGTCCTGAACACCGGCCGCGTCGGACACGTCCGAAGTCCGGGGTTTCATACGATCGAATCGGTCTTCGACGCCCGTGGCTCGTGAGGAATAAGCGGGAGCGGAGTACGGTTGAGGCGTTCACGGGTTTGGTACGACTGACAGGGAGAGCCCATGACCGTCTCGAACGAGACCATCACGCACAAGGTCACGATGACAGAAGCCGCGTCGTCGAAGGCCAAGGCGTTGCTGGATCAAGAAGGCCGCGACGACCTCGCACTGCGCATTGCTGTGCAGCCCGGTGGTTGCGCAGGTCTGCGCTATCAGCTCTTCTTCGACGATCGAAGCCTCGACGGCGACCTCGCGGTCGACTTCAACGGCGTCACGCTCGCCGTGGACCGGATGAGTGCTCCGTACGTCGAGGGTGCGTCCATCGATTTCGTGGACACCATCGAGAAGCAGGGCTTCACGATCGACAACCCGAATGCCACAGGCTCGTGCGCCTGCGGTGATTCGTTCAACTGAGTTTTCAGCACAACCTCTGACCGGTACTCGCTCGCGGGTACCGGTCAGAGGTCTGTTCACACCCAATCGCCACGTGAGTGGAAATGTAGCCCAGGGGGCACATTTCCACTCACATAGCCCGTCTCGCCAACCGAAAGGCCCACCCACGTGACACTCGCGGTATCGGGATCGATAGCCACCGATCACCTCATGCGATTTCCGGGCAAGTTCGCCGAGCAGATCGTTGCCGATCAGCTGTCGAACATCTCGCTCAGCTTCCTCGTCGACGATCTGGTGATCCGCAAAGGCGGAGTCGGCGGGAACATCGCATACGCACTCGGTGTCCTCGGCGGATCACCGCTTCTCGTGGGAGCCGTCGGACCGGACTTCGGCGAGTACCGCGCGTGGTTGGAAGCCAACGGCGTCGACTGCGGGGGCGTGCGAGTCTCGGAGTCCGCGCACACCGCTCGATTCGTGTGCACGACCGACGAGGACATGGCTCAGATCGCCTCGTTCTACCCCGGTGCGATGAGCGAAGCTCGTGACATCACGATCGACGGATTGGTGTCCTCGAGTCCCATCGAACTCGTTCTCATCGGTGCCAACGATCCCGACGCGATGATCGCGCACACCGACCAATGCCGCGCGAGCGGAATTCCGTTCGCAGCCGATCCGTCGCAGCAGCTGGCGCGACTGACCGGCGAGCAGGCAATTGCCCTCGTCGACGGCGCGACCTACTTGTTCACGAACGAATACGAGTGGGGACTGCTGCGTCAGAAGACCGGACTGTCCGAGGCGGAAATCGCCGCGAAGGTCGGACTGCGAGTCACCACGCTCGGCAAATCCGGTGTGGAGATCGTCGCCGCTGACGGTACGAGGACGCATGTCGAGGTCGTACCGGAAACAAGCAAGGTCGACCCGACCGGCGTCGGTGACGGATTCCGCGCTGGATTCCTGCTCGCGCACCGCGCCGGTGCGACGGTCGAGCGCGCCGCCCAGCTCGGCTCGCTCGTCGCGGTTCTCGTGCTCGAGACCACCGGTACTCAGGAATGGACCTTCGTGCGCGACGACGCACTGAAACGTCTCGGCGCGGCCTACGGCTCCGTCGCGGCCGAGGCGATCGGCGCACTCCTGCCGTCGTAGGTCGCTCGGTATCGCAGTCCTCACGTCGATGGCCCGCACGCAACAGTCGAGATCGTTGCGTGCGGGCCATCGAAGTTCAGGTAGAGATTCAGACCAGCCTGTGCGCCGTCAGAGGTCCACCGGGTATGTCGGCTCCGCGATCTCCGGGACGATCCGCTTCTCCACGAAGATCCCGTGCCACACCATGAAGATCAACACGGTCCACAGCCGTCGGCTGTGATCGGACTTGCCGTCGCGGTGCTCGTTCAGCATCGCGGTGATGGCCGTCTTGTTGAGGATGTGATCGGTCTCCGACGCGGCGATCTGCTCGTGCGCCCAATCGAACAATTCGGTTCCGCGTAGCCAGTGCCGAAGAGGGACCGGGAAGCCCAGTTTCGCGCGATGCAGAACATGGCCGGGCACGATTCCTTCGAGCGCCTTCCGCAGGGCGTACTTGGTGGTGTCCTTCGTGATCTTCTGCTCCAACGGCAGCTTCTCGGCGACCGCGAACACCTCGTTGTCGAGGAACGGGACACGCAGTTCGAGGGAATTCGCCATGGTGATCTTGTCTGCCTTGACCAGAATGTCGCCGCGCAACCACGTGAACAGATCGAGGTGCTGCATTCTCGCCACCGGATCCCAGCCCTGCGACTGTGCATAGATCGGCGCCGTCACGTCCGTGTGCGTCCACTCCGGACGGAAATCGCGCAGTACCGCCCTGAGCTGAGCGTCCCCGAAACTTCGCGCATTGCCGTAATAGCGCTCCTCGAGCGACATGGATCCGCGGTGCAGCAAACTCTTACCCCGCGTACCGTCGGGAATCCTCTCGCTCAGAGCGCCCGCCGCGCGACGCAGACCCCTCGGCAGGTACTCGAACGGTTTGAGCGACAGCGGCTCCCGATAGATGGTGTAGCCACCGAAAAGCTCGTCGGCGCCTTCACCCGACAACACGACTTTGACGTGTTTGCGTGCTTCCTTCGCCACGAAGTAGAGCGGCACCAGAGCCGGATCCGCGACCGGATCGTCGAGGTACCAGACGATCTCCGGAATCGACGCTGCGAACTCCTCGGGGCCGACGACCTTGACGACATGCCGAGCCCCGATCGCGGCGGCCGACTCCGCGGCCACATCGACCTCCGAGTAGCCCTCACGCTCGAAGCCGGTGGTGAACGTGATCAGGTTCGGATTGTGGCGCATCGCCAGAGCCGCGATGGCCGTCGAGTCGATGCCGCCCGACAGGAACGATCCGACGGTGACATCGGCCCGCATGTGCTTGGCGACCGAATCCTCCAGCGCCTCGGCGATCTCCTTGTAGCGAGCCGCCTCGGAACCCGCCGCGAACGGCTTCACCGGGAACTTCGGCGTGAAGTACCGAGTGACCACCGGAGTCCCACCGGGGGAGAGGGTCGCGTAGCAACCGGACTCGAGGCGTCGGATCTCACGATGCAGCGTCTCCGGCTCGGGTACGTACTGCAACACCGTGTAGTGCTCGGTTGCTCTCGCGTCGAGGTCAGTGCCGATACCCACCAGGTCCGTCAGCTCCAGCAAGCTCTTCTTCTCGCTGCCGAACGCGGTGCCGCCCGGACCGGTCGCCATGAACAGCGGCTTGATACCGAACGGGTCACGCGCCAGAAACAGCTCGCGCGTCTCCGTGTCCCAGATGGCGAACCCGAACATGCCACGCAGCCGTCGCACAGCCGTCGGACCCCAGTAGTGGAAAGCCGCCACGATGGACTCGCCGTCGCCCTCGGTGAAGAACTCGGCGCCGTGATCGCGAGAGAGTTCCTCCCGCAGTTCGAGGTAGTTGTAGATTTCGCCGTTGAACGTCAGTGCGTAACGCGTCGGGTTCTCGGGCGGCCCCCACCGAAGCGGCTGATGTGAATGAGCGATGTCGATGATCGACAGACGATTGAATCCATAGATGATGTCGTCGTCGTGCCAGGTGCCCGGTTCGTCCGGTCCGCGGTGGCGCATGCAGTGCATGGCGGAGGACACGAGGTCGACTCCCGCAGCATCGGTGCCGGTCGACGTCAGTACACCGAGTAGTCCACACACAGCGTCTGCTACCTCGTTTCGCAGTTGGGGATTGGTCCGCTGCCACGGCGTCAGCATCCTGACGCCCCAGGCGGCACGGAAACCTCGAGTATGCCGCAGACACGGTACGCGCAACGCGGGCGACCCAAGAGTGGTGATGCGACGGCTTTGGTCTACGCTGCGTAGTACTAGGGCATCCGCATGTGGAAGCCCTCATTCTTCAGTGGTGAGCGATCAGGAAGGCGTGAACGTGGCGCAGAGTCGGATCCTTCGGCGAGCTGGGCTAACAGTATTTCTCGGCTTGGCCGCGTTGCTGTTGTCGGGTTGTTCCATCGACAACGATGTTCTGCGCTTCGGCTTTCCGTCGGGCATTACTCCCCAGGGCAAGTCGATTCGAGAATTGTGGACCTGGTCCGTGGTGGCAGCCCTGATCATGGGCATCATCGTGTGGGCCCTGATCTTCTGGGTGGTCATCTTCCACCGCAAGAAGAAGGACTCGCCCGAGTTCCCGCGTCAGACGGCATACAACGTGCCCCTGGAGCTGTTCTACACCGCAGTTCCCTTCGTCATCATCGCGGTGCTGTTCTACTTCACCGTCGTCGTGCAGAACTACGTCGACGAGAAGGAACCGAATCCGGATGTGACCGTCGACGTGACGGCGTACCAGTGGAACTGGAAGTTCGGCTACCAGACGGTGGACCTGAAGGACGGCGTCGTCAAGTACGACGGCACCGACCTCGAAGCGCAGGCTGCAGCCGAAGCCGCCGCCGATCCAGGTGAGGGTGCCGAAGGTAGCGAGGACGGCGAATTCGTTCCCGGCGCAATCCACGGTGCAAGCCCGCAGGATCTGTCCTACCTGCACTACAACAAGATCGAGACCGTCGGCACCAGCAACGAGATTCCGGTTCTGGTCCTCCCGACCGGTAAGCGCATCGAGTTCGTTCTTGCCTCCTCGGACGTCATCCACGGTTTCTGGGTTCCCGAGTTCCTCTTCAAGCGAGACGTCCTCCCGAACCCGAAGGAAAACCACTCGGACAACGTCTTCCAGATCTCCGAGATCGAACGCGAAGGCGCCTTCGTCGGCCGCTGCACCGAAATGTGCGGCACATTCCACGCCATGATGAACTTCGAGGTGCGCGCAGTATCCCCGGACGACTTCCAGGAATACATCGAGCTTCGCAAGCCCGAATCCGACGGCGGAGAAGGCCTCACCAACGCTCAGGCGCTGGAAGCAATCGGCCAGTCCCCGATCGCCACCAGCACCATCCCGTTCACCACGGACCGCTCGCAGAAGTCCGAATCCGTCGCCGAAGGCAACTGACCCAGGAAGAATGCTGAAATGAAAATCGAAGCCAAGATCTTCGAGATCCTGACTGTCTTCTTTCTTCTCGTCGGGATCGTGTACGCCCTCTTCACCGGATTCTCACGGACCGGCGTCGAATGGGCAGGTGTCACGGCCATCGCACTGTCGGTCGGTCTGACACTCATCATCGGAACGTACTTCCGATTCGTCGCCCGTCGTCTCGACACTCGTCCCGAAGACTTCGACGATGCAGAGATCAGCGACGGCGCAGGCGATCTGGGCTTCTTCAGCCCCGGAAGCTTCTGGCCGATCCTGCTCGCCGGCGCCGCATCGGTCACCGCCATCGGATTCGCGTTCTTCCTCTGGTGGCTCATCGCCTTCGGTGTCGTGCTCGTCCTGTCGGCAGCCGCCGGACTGGTGTTCGAGTACCACCTCGGACCAGAGAAGCACTGAATTCACACAGCTCACACGACGACTGACGCCGACTCCCGATTGGGGGTCGGCGTCAGTCGTTTCTGCGTGTCGTACAGCGGCCACGTAACAGTCTTTGCCCGACGGACTTCGCACGGTGGGTCCAGTGAGTCCCTCAGGACGCGTCGGCCTGACGATCGGCGTCGGCAAGGGTGGCCGCAACCTGATCGAGCGACAAGCCCAGCGTCCGGCACAGCGCCGCAACAGTGAAGAACGCAGGCGTCGGAATCCGGCCCGTCTCGATCTTGCGCAACGTCTCCACCGAAATCCCCGCCTGCGCCGCAACATCCGTCATCGTTCTCGGCCCGCGAGTAGCGCGAAGCAACTCACCCAAGCGAAGACCTCTCGACAGCTCCTCGGGGGACAACGGAATACGAACCATGTCACCAATAGTAATACCGGCCCACGCCGTCCAAGACCTCCGCCTCGCTGGGTAGCCGCACCGAACGTCACGTTCAGTCACTTGGAGTGACCGAACGCCACATTCGGTCCTACAGGTGGACTTTCCGAGGTGACCGAACGTCACGTTCAGTCACTTGGAGTGACCGAACGCCACATTCGGTCCTACAGGTGGACTTTCCGAGGTGACCGAACGTCACGTTCAGTCACTTGGAGTGACCGAACGCCACATTCGGTCCTACAGGTGGACTTTCCGAGGTGACCGAACGTCACGTTCAGTCACTTGGAGTGACCGAACGCCACGTTCGGTCCTACAGGTGGACTTTCCGAGGTGACCGAACGTCACGTTCAGTCACTTGGAGTGACCGAACGCCACATTCGGTCCTACAGGTGGACTTTCCGAGGTGACCGAACGTCACGTTCAGTCACTTGGAGTGACCGAACGCCACATTCGGTCCTACAGGTGGACTTTCCGAGGTGACCGAACGTCACGTTCAGTCACTTGGAGTGACCGAACGCCACATTCGGTCCTACAGGTGGACTTTCCGAGGTGACCGAACGTCACGTTCAGTCACTTGGAGTGACCGAACGCCACATTCGGTCCTACAGGTGGACTTTCCGAGGTGACCGAACGTCACGTTCAGTCACTTGGAGTGACCGAACGCCACGTTCGGTCCGCGAGGGAGCCGGGAGGCAGACGGGTGAAGGGTGCCGGATGCAGGAGGGTGGGGGAGGGGAGGGGGTACGACATACGACGAGGGCGGCACCGGATCGGTGCCGCCCTCGTCGTGGTTCTGCGTGTAGCTAGTGCTCGCTGTCGCTTTCCTGGCGTGCGGGTGAGTGATCACCGTTGCCGTTCGAAGCGTGGCCGTTCGAGCCGTTGCCGTTGTGACCGTTGGCCCCGTTGCCGTTGCCATTGTGGCCGTTGCCGTTGTGGCCGTTGGAACCGTTGCCGTACAGCGACGTCTGGTAGTCCTTCAGCATTTTCAGCTGCTCGAGTTCGCCGTGGTGCAGTGCTTCCTCGAGTGCCTTGCTTTCGGAGACAGGGTCGGGACGGAAGAGCGATCCGGATCCGGGCTTGCCGGCCGAGCCGAGCTTGCTCATCTTCTTCGGGACAGCTGCGCCCTGGTAAGGCAGAGCGATGGGGTGTCCGTGGTCGTCGACAGGTCCGAGCGGCTGGTGCACCTCCACGTACTGACCGTGGGGGAGACGCTTGATGATGCCGGTCTCGATTCCGTGGTCGAGTACTGCGCGGTCACTGCGCTGCAAGCCGATGCAGAAGCGGTAGGCCACGAAGTAGGCGATGGGCGGCAACACCAGTATGCCGATACGGCCGATCCACGTCATTGCGTTCAGGGAGATGTCGAGCTTGTACGCAATGATGTCGTTGATGCAGGAGAGCGTTGCCACCACGTAGAACGCCAGAGCCATGGCACCGATCGCGGTGCGGACCGGTACGTCGCGGGGACGCTGCAGCAGGTTGTGATGAGCAGTGTCTCCGGTGAGGCGCTTCTCGATCCACGGGTACGCGATCATCACGGTGAAGACGAGGCCCATGATCAGGGCGACTGCGAACACTGCGGGGATCGTGTAGCGGTTGGCGATGTAGATGTCCCATGCCGGCCACAGTCGGGCCAGTCCGTCTGTCCACATCATGTAGAAGTCGGGCTGCGAGCCGGCGGATACCTGAGCCGGGTTGTACGGGCCGAGGTTCCAGACCGGGTTGATCTGCAGCAGACCGCCCATGAGTGCGAGTACACCGAACGTGACTGCGAAGAACGCACCGGACTTGACGGCGAAGACCGGGAGAATGCGAACGCCGACGACGTTCTTCTCGGTGCGGCCGGGTCCGGGGAACTGCGTGTGCTTCTGGTACCAGACGAGTGCCAGGTGAGCCGCGATCAGCGCGAGGATGATGGCGGGCAGCAGTAGAACGTGGGCGACGTACAGGCGCGGGATGATGATCGTGCCGGGGAAGTCGCCGTCGAAGATCAGCCAGTGCAGCCACGTTCCGACGATCGGGACGCTCATCGTGATGCCGGAGAACGCGGCGCGGAGGCCGGTGCCGGAGAGCAGGTCGTCGGGGAGGGAGTATCCGAAGAAGCCTTCGAACATCGCGAGGATCAGCAGCAGGCAGCCGATGACCCAGTTGGCCTCACGGGGGCGACGGAACGCACCGGTGAAGAAGATGCGCATCATGTGGACGATGATCGACGCGGCGAACATCAGCGCTGCCCAGTGGTGGATCTGCCGCATGAACAGACCACCGCGGACCTCGAACGAGATGTCCAGTGTCGTGGCGTACGCCCGAGACATGGTCACACCGCGCAGTGGTTCGTAGATGCCGTTGTACTCGACCTCGCTGAGCGAGGGGTCGAAGAACAGCGTCAGGAAGACACCGGACAGCAACAGGATGATGAAGCTGTACAACGCGATCTCGCCGAGAAGGAACGACCAGTGCGTCGGGAACACCTTGTTGATCTGACGGCGCAGACCCGGTGCGAGGTGGTACCGACTGTCTACGTCGTTCGCCTGCTTCGCTGCGAGTGTCTGCAGTGAAGGACTCATGATTCACTCTCCGCTTCGCGGTTCGGACGCTCCCAGAAGGCAGGTCCGAGGGCTTCTATGAAGTCCCCGTTGGCAACGAGGAAGCCTTCTTCGTTCACGGTGATCGGCAGCTGTGGCAATGCGCGAGCGGCGGGGCCGAAGATCGGCTTGCCGTATTCCAGCGCGTTGAACTGCGACTGGTGGCACGGGCACAGGATGCGGTTCGTCTGCTGCTCGAACAACGAAGTCGGGCAACCCAAATGCGTGCAAATCTTGGAGTAGGCGAAGTAATCGCCGTAGTTGAAGCTTTCCTGGCCCTTGCGCTTGATGGCCGTCTCCGCGTCCTCGGTACGAAGACGAATGAGCATCACCGAGTTACGAATTCCACGCAGCGACATGAGAAGCGCGTGGTCGTCGTCGCGATCGGCCTCGCGGAACGGGAACACAGTCTCCATGGCTCCGGCATCCATATCCTCGGGGCGGACCAGAACGACGTCGTGTGGCCGTCCGGTATCGCGCCTGAGATAGATCGTCTCTCCAGGGTAGCGCGGCGTCCAGCCGGACACCCAGAGCGGAGACTTGTCACCTTCGGCCCACGGATTCTTGATCAGGCCACCGAGCGGCATCAGCGCCATGATTCCGAGTGCGCCACCGCCGAAGAACAGTGAACGCTTGATGACCTTGCGACGACCGATCGTCGACGTCTCCAGCGAATCGCCGAGCTCGGCGACGACGGTCTTGCGGTCGACCTCGGACGAACCACCGTCGTGGCGGTCCTGGATGGACACCTCTTCGGGGATGAACTTCTTGGTGAACTGGACTGCGCCGACGCCGACACCGAGGATCGCCAGACCCATGGTGAGGCCGATCAACGGGGTGTACAGCGAGTAGGCGCCGTAGTTCTCTTCGCCCATGCCAGCGTACTGCCAGGGCCAGAACAGGTAGATCGCGATGAACGCGACCGCGGACACGCCGGCGAGAGTGAACCAGGCAGCAACGCTGCGCTCGGCCCGCTTCTCTGCGCGGGTGCCCTTCACAGCCCAACGGTCGCGACGGTACGCGACGTCCACGTGGTCGAGGTTGGTGCCGAGTTCGACCAACTGCTCACGTGTCATACCGGCGAGTTCCTCGTCGGTGTACTTCTTGTTCAGATCCACCTTGTCGACCTTCGCGCTGTCATCGTGGCCATGGCTTGTGCGTTCGGGATCGGCTTCGCTCATGACCGTGATCCGATCCACATCGTCGCGCCGACGACGGCAGCGATTCCGACAACCCAGATAGCAATCATTTCCGTACCGGGTCCGAAGCCGCCGAGTCCCCACCCACCGGGAGCCTTGGTCTCCTGAGCGGACTTCACGTAGGAGATGATGTCGATCTTCTCTTCCTGCGTCAGCTGACGGTCGGAGAATTTCGGCATGTTCTGTGGGCCGCTGATCATGGCCGCGTAGATCTCCTGCTCCGATGCAGGTCCGAGCGGGGGAGCGAACTTACCGGAGGACAGTGCGCCGCCCTCACCGGTGAAGTTGTGGCACGACGCACAGTTCAAGCGGAACAGTTCGCTACCGCGAGCGACGTCGCCGCTGGCGAGCGAGGACTGCGCGATTTCGCCGTTGCTGTCGCGGATGACCGTGGGGCCTCCACCGTTCTCCTGGATGTACGCGCCGAGAGCGTCGATCTGCTTGTCGTCGAACTTCGGTGGCTTACGGATCGCCTGAGCTTCGTTACGTACGGCAGGCATACGTCCCGAGGAGACCTGGAAGTAGACGGCAGCTTCGCCGACGCCGATGAGGCTCGGGCCGCGGTCCTGCACACCCTGCAGGTTGACGCCGTGGCACGTGACGCACGAGGTGTCGTACAACTGCTTGCCTTCGCGGATCAGAGCGGCCGAATCCTGATCGGCCGTCGCGACCTGCGGGGTGGGGGTCAGAGCCGATGCGAGAAATCCTGCACTCAGGAGTCCCATCATCAGCACGAGCGCACCGGTCACACGGCGACGAGTCTTGCGCTTGCGCCTGTTCTTGGCTGCGGCATCGGATGCTGCTGGGGGAGATGAACTCATCTTCTATCCCTTGTCGTGTCGGGACGGACCGAACGGCCTGGGGCTGATACAGGTCGTTCGCTGCGGTTGGCGAAGTGAAAACACTTGATCTGCTTTATGTCTACTAGCGGATGAAGTAAATGGTGGCGAACAACGCGATCCACACGATGTCGACGAAGTGCCAGTAGTAGGACACGACGATCGCGGCGGTGGCCTGTGCCGGCGTGAACTTACTGACAAGCGTTCGAGTAATGAGGAAGACGAATGCGATCAGACCGCCGATGACGTGCAGTCCGTGGAATCCGGTCGTGATGTAGAAGACCGATCCGTAGACGCTCGAGGAGAGCGTCGTGCCTTCGTGAACCATGTGGTAGTACTCGTAGCCCTGTCCGGCCACGAAGAAGATGCCCATCGCCAGGGTGATGACGTACCAGCGTCGCAGTCCGAAGACGTCACCGCGCTCGGCGGCGAAGACCCCGAGCTGGCAGGTGAACGACGACGCGATCAACACGGCGGTGACCGGAACGGCGAGCGCGAGGTTGAGCTCGGTCGGTTCCGGTGGCCAGTTTCCGTTTGCCTGCGCCCTCGCGACGAAGTACATCGCAAAAAGTCCAGCGAAGAACATGAGTTCGCTCGACAGCCACACGATGGTGCCGACGCTGACCATATTGGGACGGTTCAGCGAGTGCACGCGTTGGGTGATTGCCGATCCTTGAGTCCCTACAGCGCTCGTCACAGAAAGAAGTATGACTGCTCGTAGTACCGGAGGCATACTCGGGTCCGGTCTTGGCGCGTCGCCGACGCAGGGGTGATTGCCGGCTCCCGCGTATGGCCAGGTCAAGGGCATCGACCACGCTGCGCATAGGTTGTCGTGCAAGGCTCGCCTCATGGCAACGAACGGTGGCGCATCATGGTTCCGGCGGTTGTTCGGAGGGACGAAGACTGTTCCTCTCGACCCCGCCAGGGACGATTTGGTGGTAGTGGCATTTTCCTTCGACGACGCCGAATCGTGTTCGACGGCGCTCGGTCGCGGAGCGGCTGCGGGATGGGTCGACACAGCGGAGGCGGTGTTCCGTCATCACCTGGTGTTGCCGCCGGACCAGATCGAGGACGCGACGTCCGTCGCCGCGCAGGACGGGTACGAGCCGGTGATGGATCCGCGCCCGCGCCCGGAGATTCCGACCATCGGTTACCGCCCGAGTGTCGAGGGCGGTGTCGGCCTGACGCTGCAGCGGGTGCAGGTGATCGACGCGTTGCACTGCTCACAGGAACGCTCGCGAATGGCCGGTCTCGCGCAGCGGCGAGGTGGTGTGGTCGAGGGGTGGGATGCGCTGCAACCTGGAGGGGCGTCTCCGTCCGGTGCTGACTAGGCTTTCGGTCGCACGTCGCGGACTGCCGATCGAGGGCGTCGAGCTCTGGAACGGCCGAGGAAGGTATGGGGAGTAGTCGATGACAGATGCGAGCAACGGTGTGCCGAGCAGGACCTGGAAGGCCGTACTCGGTGCGCTGACGTCGAACGTCGATCTCTCCGCCGACGACACGGCCTGGGCGATGGACGAGATCATGTCCGACAACGCCACTGCCGCTCAGATCGCGGCCTTCGGTGTCGCTCTGAAGATGAAGGGTCCGACTCCGGAGGAAGTGAGCGGACTGGCGAACTCGATGCTGGGCCATGCGACCTTGGTCGACAGCGAACCGAATGCCGTCGACGTCGTCGGTACGGGTGGCGACGGCGCCGACACGGTCAACATCTCGACGATGGCCGCCCTCGTCGTGGCGTCGGCCGGAGCTCCGGTGGTCAAACACGGCAACCGTGCTGCGTCTTCGCGAAGTGGGACGACGGATGTGCTCGAGGCCCTCGGAGTGAAGTTCGGGCTCGGAGCGGACGGTGTCGCGACCACGGTCCGAGACGTGGGAATCGGGTTCTGTTTCGCGCCTGTCTACCATCCGGCGCTGCGTTTCGCGGGCCCTCCGCGGAAGGAGATCGGCATCCCGACGGTCTTCAACGTGCTCGGTCCCCTGACCAACCCGGGGCGGCCGCGGGCGGGTCTGATCGGCTGTGCGTTCGACTCGTTGCTTCCCGTCGTGGCCCGGGTGTTCGCCGGTCGTGGCACCAGCGCATTGGTCGTCCGTGGTGACGACGGCCTCGACGAGATAACGCTGTCCACGACGACGACAGTGCACATCGTGTCGGGTGGCGACGTGACGGTGGCCAGGATCGACCCGAGGGACTTCGGGTTCGATCTCGTCGACATCGACGCGCTCCGCGGAGGCGACGCTGCCTTCAACGCGCAGGTGGCTCGGGAGGTGTTCGCCGGCAAGCATGGTGCGGTGCGCGACGCAGTCCTGCTGAACGCCGCTGCGGCACTGACGGCGCACGACGGGATCACGTCCGGGATCGTCGCCGACGACTTGACCGGTCTGCTGAAGCGTGGTGTCGAACGTGCTGCTGCCGCCGTCGATTCCGGAGGAACCGCAAGCCTGCTCGATCGATGGATCGCACGGTCCAACGAACTCGATTGACGGGGTCGCTGCGCCCGGCCGACTACTCGCCTATGGAGAAGCCCGCTTCTATGTCCGCGCTGGAGTAGGACTGGAACGCGATGTGGGTGGCGGTGTTCACGACACCGGGCACCTTGTTGATGTGCTGCGTGATCACGTCGGCGATCTGTGCGTGGTCCCTGACCTTGACGATCGCGATGAGGTCCACGTCCCCTGCACACGAGTAGACCTCGGTGACGCCGTCGACGTCCGCGACCGCCTGTGCGGTCTCCGGGATGGCGTGCGACTCGGCATCGATCATGACGATTGCGTTGATCATGCTGCCGAGTTTAGAGCGCCGCACGAAGGTGGGCGCCGACGCCGGTGTCCTCCACCGGTGTGACGGCCATCGCGCGTTCGTGCCTGGACACGGTGCGAGCGGTGGTGCACCACTGCCGCCACCCTCCGGCTCCGTGAACGGGCTCTGCGTATCCGTCGGTGGTCCGGACGATCCTGACGCCGTCGGATTCGAGCCAGCGGCCGACGAGGGCTACTTCCTCCGGTGATGCGCCTCGAAAGGGCGTGGAGTCCGGCACGACGGTTTCCGCGGCTGCCACGATCGCTTCCACGACGGGCATCGGGTGCACTCGGCGCGCGGTGACGGCCGATGCAGCGAGGCGGCCGTGGCGGACCACGGCCAGTTCCCACCCACCGTCCGGCGCACGTCGGGCGACGATCAGCTCGGCGATCGCCGCGATGGCTGCGAGCCGGTGCATCCGGCGTAGAACGTCTGCAAGCGAAGCGAGCCTGTCTCGAAGCCTGGCTGCGGACTCGAACAGCTCGGCATCGGACAGCGCGGAGATTCGATCCCGCGCGGCCTGAAGCGCACAGTCGTCGCGTCCGTGTGCGAGCTCGACGAACCGGCCCGGCAAGATTGCGTACTCGTCGGGCGTGAGTGGCGTGGGGCCACCCGCGGCGCACCCGCCGACAGCTTCGCCCGGACACGCGTGCAGGGAGGTGCGGGGGATGCGGCGAGTGCAGGTACGGATACCGAGTACCTCGGAGACGAGCGCAGCGGCGTCGGCGGCATCACCGCGGGCGCCGAAGGGGCCGATCGAGTTCTCCGTCGGTGAGCGGACGACGGAGAGGCGTGGAAACGCCTCCGTGGTCGTCGTGATCCACCAACCCTTCTTGGGGAACTTGGAGCGGCGGTTGTACGGGGGGATGTGGGCGCACAGAAGTCGAAGCTCGCGCACTCCGGCTTCGAGGGCATGGGCGCATTCGACGTGGTCGACGCCGACGGCGAGGCCCACCATTTCCTTCATGCGGCCACGCGTCTCGGACCCGGTGAAGTAATTGCGCACGCGCCGCTGCAGATTGTTCGACGTGCCGACGTACAGCACCTCGTTGCCCGGTCCCTTGAAGAGATAGACGCCCGGGGTACGGGGTAGGTGAGAGGCGAGTGAGCGTTTGGCTCTCTGCCCGGCCGACACAGCAGGCAGGTAGTCGACGAGTTCCGCGTAGCTGTGGACACCCTGATTGCCCACTCGCTCGATCAAAGCGTGCAGTACGTCGACCGTTGCTCGTGCATCGTCGAGGGCGCGGTGGGTGGGTACGGTGCTGACCTGGAAGAGCGAGGACAGTGCCGACAGTTTCACCGAGGGTGCCTCGTCGCGGGTGAGTACTCGTCGGGCGAGTTTGACCGTGCAGAGCACCTGGAACTTGGGCCAGGCGATGTCCAGCCGTGACGCGGCCGCCCTGAGGAAAGCAGTGTCGAAGCGGGCGTTGTGTGCGACGAGGACCGAGCCGCGGGCGAACTCGAGAAAGCTGGGCAGCACTCGGTCGATCCGAGGGGCGCCGATCAGCATGGCAGTGGTGATCCCGGTGAGCTCGACGATGTACGGCGGAATGGATCGGCCCGGGTCCACCAGCGTCGCGAATTCGGCGATGACCTCGCCGCCCCGAATCTTCACCGCCCCGATCTCGGTGATCGCTTCGGTGTCCGGGCTGCCACCTGTGGTCTCCAGGTCGACTACGACGAACGTCGTGTCGTGCAACGGAGTGTCGAGCTCGTCGAAGCTCAGCTGAATCGGGACGCTCACGAGTGCAGACGGTAGCGACAGGCACCGACAGCAATGCCGATCTTGCTCGGGACGCTGAACGTGTCGGAGTGGATCGCTAGGTTTCGCCGTGAAGGGTCGATCAAACGGGAAAGAGATGGAGATCACATGATCATCGATTGCAGTGATTGCAAGGTCCGTGACATCGCGTGCGCAGACTGTGTCGTGACGGTGTTGCTCGGACCGCCCGGTACGGCCGAGGGGCGTCCGGTGGACGTCGGGATTCCGCGCCCTCGGATAGCGCTCGACCAGGAAGAACTGGGGGCCATGGATGTTCTTGCCGAGAGTGGTCTCGTGCCGAAACTACGTCTCGTCGTCGGCCCGGAACAGGACCCTTCCGGGGGTTCGTTACCGGCTCGTGACACAAGCGGGGATCGACGCGCGATCTAGGGTCGAATCGACTTCTTCGGGTCGCTTCGGCGAGTTGGGGTCGACACAGGGGTATGCCGTTTCGTAATCTTCCTGAGACCTTGCGGAGTCTCGCCAATCCAAACCGGAGCGGCGTCGCAAGTCACCGCCTAATCGGGATGCTCGCGAGAGCGCCCGTACCGGGAACCCGATTTCCATTGGGGTGAATCCTGCTTCGGCCGCTACCAGCGTCCGGGTGGGTAGGGCTGATCTTCCCAGCCCGAACCCGTCAGCTAACTCGGTCGGCGGATGAGTGGAAGAAACGGAGCAACCCTTTCTCGTGGCGTCACATACTTCAACCCGCCAATTGCGTCGAATCCTCGTAGCCGGCGCGATCACTGCCGGTGCGGTCGTTCTGCCCGCAGCCCCCGCAATGGCGGCCCCCATCACCATCCCCGGAGTCGGTACCTTCGAGATTCCGGAAATCCCAGGTCTTCCGCCGCTGCCGACCGAGATCCCCGGTCTGCCTGCGGCTCCCGCACCGCTCGCACCACAGGTCACCCCGGCTGCCAAGGCAGTTCAGGCCGCCGAGTCGAAGATCGGATCGCCGTACGTCTACGGCGCTTCGGGCCCCGACTCGTTCGACTGCTCCGGACTCGTTCAGTGGGCGTACAAGCAGGCCGGCATCAGTCTGCCGCGCACCAGCTACGACCAGGCCGCGGCAGGCACCCCCGTGTCGCAGTCCGACCTGCAGCCGGGCGATGTCGTCTCCTTCTACGGCGGATCGCACTCCGGAATCTACGCGGGCAACGGCAACGTCATCCATGCGTCGACGTCGGGTGTCCCCGTCAAGGTCGCGCCCGTCTCGTCGATGCCGTTCGACGGAGCACGTCGCTACTGATTCGATGATCGTGTGTAAGGACAGCACCAGGAGTGAGCCTCACGGGCTCGCCTGGTGCTGTTTTTCGTCAGGCACCGGTGCGTGGAGCCTGGCAGGTCGCCGAATGGACTCGTCGGCTGCCGAACCGTAACCTGTTCGAGACTGTCGACCTCGATGGAGCAGGATCGAGTTCCGGAAAAAGTCCGAAATTTCGGTCTCGTTCCACGCTCGCGGGCACCTACTCCTGGGTAGGGTTTGTTTCTTCGCCGAAAGTTTCATCTCGGCGCACCCCTTTGGACTACGAACTGCAAGAACGGAGAGTCACCTTTCGTGGCGACACCGACTGTCAAGCGCGTCACCCGCTCGAAGAAGGGCATTCTCGCGGCGGCCATTCTCGCGGCCTGCCTCGTCGTCTCCCCAACAGCCGTGGCCGGCGCGCAACCGGGTGTCGACAGTGCGTCCGACGCCCAGACGCGGCTCGCAGATCTGTCCCGGGAGTCCGAGCAGACGACGGAAGCTCTGCACAACGCCCAGATCGACCTGGATGCGAAGACGGCCGTGCAGCAGGACGCCGAAGCCGCTGTAGGTGCGCACCAGGCCGAGCTGGATCGGGCCCAGGAGGCCCTGGCGCAGGTGAAACCGGCCGTGGACAAGGTGGCCAACGCCAACTACCAGGGTGGCCGCACCAACCGCCTGTTCGCCGTGATGGTCAGCGACTCTCCACAGCAGCTCCTCGATCAGATGTCCGCACTCGACGTGATCTCCGCCGAGACGGCGCGTCAGGTGGAGCAGTTCAAGCAGGCCAGTGCCGATGCCGCGGCGGCGGATCAGGCAGCACGTGCCGCGGCCGACGCTGCGCGTGCAGCAGCGGAGCAGGCCAAGGTCGTCAGCGACGATCTTCAGGCCAAGCAGAGCGAGCTCCAAAGTCAGATGGCGGAGGTCATCGCCAGCTTCAACGCACTGTCCGGAGCGGAGCAGGCCGAGCTTGCGGGTTCGCCTCTGCCGCCCGGGTTCGATCTGTCCAAGATTCTGTCCAACCTCATCCCCGGGTCGGGTTCCGGTGCCCTGCAGGCTGGGCTCACCCAGATCGGTAAGCCCTACGTGTGGGGCGCGACCGGACCGGACGGCTTCGACTGCTCGGGCTTGGTCGTGTGGGCCTACAAGCAGGTGGGAAAGACCCTGCCGCGGTCCAGTCAGGCTCAGGCCGCGGGCGGCGCTCCCGTCGATCAGAAGGACCTGCAGCCCGGAGACGTCGTGCTCTTCTACCCCGATGCGTCTCACGTCGGCCTGTACGCGGGCAACGGCAACGTTCTGCACGCCTCGACGTTCGGCGTCCCGGTGAAGGTGCAGTCCATGGCGTCGTTCCCGTACTACGGCGCACGTCGCTACTGATCTTCGTCGTGCGAACGCGGGCGCTTCGTTCGGCGTTCACGTCGTTGTGTGCAGTGGTCGTGCTCGGTTCCTGCGCGTCCGGAGCAACCACGACTCCACCGCCGAACTCACCGCAGTCGACGACTGTCTCGAACCCTTACGAGGACGGTCGGCGGAACGGCGTCGAGGCGCTGCTGCAGAAATGGGCGGACGCACTCCGCACCAACGACGTCGACGCGTTGGAGCAGGTCGTCGATCCCGCGGCGGATCCCGAGTTTCTGCAGGCCCAGGTCCGTCGAGCGAACGACATGTCCGCAGTCCCCTTCTCGGACTGGGGATACGAACTGGTCGACGAGCCGGAGGTTCCGGTTCCCTCGGCGATCGCGTCGCCGCTGAACGCCGCCGACGTCTGGGCGCCGTCCGTGGTGCTGCGCTACGCAGTGTCCGGACCCGACGCCGAATCGACACGGCGACCGGTTTCCCTGGTGGTGGCGCGGCGTGGTGACGAGTGGCGCATCGTGTCGGACACACCGGTGCCGGGAACGGATCGGACGACGTGGCGCGGGCCGTGGGACTTCGGGCCCGTTATTGCCCGATCGGTTGCCACCGCGGGTGGTACCTCCGTCGTGCTCGGCCATCCGGACCAGAGCGCGCTCGTCGACGCGGTCGTTGCCGAGCTGCCCTCGGCCGTCGATGCCGTCACGAGTTTCTACGGCGACGACTGGCCGCAGTCGGCGTTGATCTTCACCTCCGGATCGGCAGCGGAATTCGCGGCATCGGCCGGAGACGCCACCGCGGAGTCCGACGTCGCCGCCGTGACTGTCTCGGATGCGGTGCGCCAGGACCGGCCGGTGACCGGGCAACGAGTCGTGTTCGGGCCCGCAGCGCCTGCTCGGCTCACCGATGTCACAACCCGAACCGTTCTGCGCCACGAGCTCACCCACGTCGCGGCCAGATCCGACACCGTCGACGGCTCACCCATGTGGGTCCTCGAGGGGTTCGCCGACTATTCGGGCTACCGCGAATCGAATATCGAGTTCGACCGTATCGCACCGACTTTGAGTGCTGTAGTGATGCAGGGAGGTCCACCGACGGTGCTTCCGGAGGATTCCGACTTCGCGGCGGGGGGAGTGCGCACCACGCTCGCGTACGAGTCCGCGTGGTCGGTCTTCGCCTTCGTGGCAGCGGAATTCGGCGAGCCGGCACAGCGCCGGTTGTACATGCAACTCGCCGACGGCCCCAAGACTGCAGTCGAGACAGCGGCGGGCGTCGCCTCCGCTCTGGGAACAGGCTTGGACGAGTTCGTGAGCCGATGGGGGTCGTGGGTTCTCCAGCAGTCCCGCTGACCTACGGTGAACACATGCCTCGGACTCTGCTGGTGACGAACGACTTTCCACCACGCCCGGGCGGCATCCAGTCCTACCTGCACAGCTTTGCCACACGGTTTCCTGCGGACGAGCTGGTGGTCTACGCGCCGCGGTGGCGCGGAGACAGCCATGTGAAGTTCGACGAGCGTCAGCCGTTCGAGGTGGTTCGGCACCCGACAACGCTGATGCTTCCCACTCCGTTGGTGGCACGGCGGGCGGCGCAGCTGGTGCGGGCGCACGGATGTGATTCGGTGTGGTTCGGCGCGGCGGCACCGCTCGCGGTGATGGCTCCTGTGGTGCGACGCGCGGGCGCGGAGACAGTCGTCGCTAGTACACACGGTCACGAGGTGGGGTGGTCGATGGTTCCCGGTGGGCGGGGAACCCTGCGCATCATCGGCAACACCGTCGATACGGTGACCTACGTCAGCAAATACACCCGAGGCAGATTCGCCGCGGCATTCGGTCCACGTGCAGCCCTCGAACACGTTCCGTCAGGAGTGGACACCGACCGTTTCGCACCGGACGCCGGTGCGCGAGCCGAGCTGCGGGCTCGATACGGACTCGGAGACCGTCCGACTGTTCTGTGCCTGTCCCGGCTGGTACCGAGGAAGGGGCAGGACTATCTGATCCGATCGATCGAGGGCATTCGGGCGAAGGTGGACGGCGCGGTCCTGGTGATCGTCGGAGGCGGTCCCTACGAAGGAGCCCTGCGCACGTTGGCACGCAAGGCCGGTGTCGAGCAGCACGTGATCTTCACCGGGACCGTCCCTTCCGCCGAGCTGGCGGCTCATCACGCGATCGCCGACGTGTTCGCGATGCCCAGCCGGACGCGAGGCGCCGGTCTCGACGTCGAAGGTCTCGGCATCGTCTACCTCGAAGCGTCCGCGACCGGAGTCCCCGTCGTCGCCGGAATGTCCGGTGGCGCACCGGAAACCGTCCTCGAAGGCAAGACCGGCTTGGTGGTCGACGGCACGTCGGTCGATGCGATCACCGACGCCGTCGTACGGATACTCTCCGATCGAGCGCTCGCGACGTCGATGGGAAACGCAGGTCGCTCCTGGGTCCGAGCCGAGTGGCAGTGGGACGCATTGGCAGCGAAGCTTCGACGCTTGCTGTGATAGAAGCCGGGAAAGTCCAGGCTTCCATCACAGGCGACGTTCACTTGGAGTAGATGGCCTCGATGTCCTTGGCGTACGACGCCGTGATGACGTTGCGCTTGAGCTTCATGGTCGGTGTCATCTCACCGGCGTCCTCGGTGAAATCGCCTGGGAGTACTCGGTACTTCTTGATCGCTTCGGCGTGCGAGACGGTGGTGTTCGCGTCCGCCACAGCCGCATCGAGGTCGGCGATGAGATCGGGGTCGGTCGCGAGATCCGCAGCCTTCGCGTCGGCGGACTTGCCGTGTGCGTCCTTCCATCCCGACAGTGCGTCCTCGTCGAGCGTGATGAGGGCGCCGATGAACGGCTTCTGATCGCCGACGACGATGGCCTGACTGACGAGTGGGTGCGCGCGCAACCGGTCCTCGAGCCCTGCCGGCGACACGTTCTTTCCGCCTGCTGTGACGATGAGTTCCTTCTTGCGGCCGGTGATCGTGATGTATCCGTCGCCGTCCACCGAACCCAGATCTCCTGTGCGGAACCACCCTTCGTCCAAGGACTCGGCCGATGCCTCGTCGTTGCGCCAATAGCCGTCGAACACCACCGGGCCGCGGAGTTGGATCTCACCGTCCTCGGCGATACGGACCGTGTTGCCGGGGAGCGGTCGTCCGACGCTGCCGACGCGTTGGTGGCCGATCGTGTTGACCGCGAATGCTGCGCTGGTCTCGGTGAGTCCGTAGCCTTCGAAGATCGGTATGCCGATACCTCGGTAGAAGTGGCCGAGGCGTGCACCGAGCGGCGCGCCACCGGAGATCGCGAGTTGGCACTGTCCGCCCAGCGCGGCCCGCAACTTCGAGTAGACGAGTTTGTCGAACACAGCGTGCTTGACCCTCAGAACCAGACCGGCGCCTGTGTCCTGTGCTTCGCTCCACGCCACGGCAGTGTCCGCGGCTGCATCGAAGACCTTGCCCTTGCCGTCCGCGTGTGCTTTCTGCTTGGCAGTGTTGTAGACCTTCTCGAACACGCGGGGCACCGAGAGTATGAAGTCCGGGCGGAAGGAACCGAACGTCGCGACGAGATTGGGGATGTCGCTCGTGTGTCCGACGGCTGTGCCGGCGTCGAACGCGGCGATCGTGACCGCGCGAGCGAGAACGTGCGCCAACGGCAGGAACATCAACGTCCGGCTGCCGGGACGCAGCAACTCCTTCAGCGACGTCTCGCGAATTCCACGCGACTCGGCGACGAGGTTCGCGTGCGTCAACTGCACACCTTTGGGTCGCCCGGTGGTGCCGGAGGTGTAGATGAGCGTCGCTGGATCAGAGGAGCGCAGAGCGTCGACACGCGTGCGTACGGCGTTGTCCTCGACGGTTGCTCCGAGCTCGGTCAACCGAGCAACGGCTCCGTCCTCGTCGTTGCCTGCGTCGATCCGGAACGTCGTCCGAACCGAGTCTGCGGCGGCGACCACGTCCGCTGTGTCGGTGACGTGCTTCTCGGTCTCGAGGATCAGCAGAACAGGTCGGGCGTCGGACAGGATCCATTCCACCTGACCCGCCGACGAGGTTTCGTAGATCGGGACCGTGACGCCGCCCGAGGCCCAGATCGCGTAGTCCACGACCGTCCATTCGTACCGAGTCGACGACATGAGCCCGACGCGATCGCCCTGTTCGACTCCCGCGGCGATCAAGCCCTTCGCGACGGCGTTCACTTCCGTGGCGAACTGCTCGGCGGTGACATCGGACCAGGAACCGTCGACGGACCGGCGAAATGCGACCGACTGAGGTTCGGAGGCTGCCCGAGCGAACACGGTGTCCACGACCGACGCAGATTCTTCGACGACAAAAGCGGCGGGAGATGTGAACTCGCGCACGGTGACCTCCAATGAACGTTAGCTCTACTCACGAGTAGTCGGATTCGTCTCACTGTAGACCCGGTTGCGAGGCCGGTTCGACCGCCTCGTGCGCGCGCTGAAGTCCCGATGTGTGAAGCTCATCTCATGAGCAGTGTCCAAGTAGCCGATCAGACGTTTGTCGCTGCGCCGGGTTCCGCCGTGGCGGAGTCGCTGGGGCATCCGAGGCGTTGGCGCCGATGGTGGCCGGACCTCCGCGTCGACGTCACCGACGATCGCGCCGACAAAGGCTTCAGGTGGTCTGTCGAAGGCGCCCTCACGGGAACGATGGAGGTCTGGCTCGAGCCCGTTCCGAAGCTCGACGGCGTCGTACTCCATTACTTTCTGCACGCGGAGCCGGCCGTCCGGACGTCCATCGACCTCGCCGCGGAGAATCGACGACGACGGGTAGCAGGCAAGGCCATGGCGTTCGAAGTGAAACGGGAGCTCGAGGCGGGACGCGCGGCAGGTGAGCGGCCGTTGTGCGACCCGCCTGCCATCGTGTGAGATGAAGGACGGCAGTGCTCCCGGCACGGGTGACGTACGTACCTGCCGATGACATGAACAAGTGCGGCGTGAGAACAGAAGGGACACCGAGTAACCACGATGGCCGAGAGAACTCAGAGGTCGATCACAGTCGATGCTCCGTCCGCGCAGGTGATGGACGTGATCGCGGACTTCGATGCCTACCCGTCCTGGGTGTCGGCGGCGAAGTCCGTCGAGGTCGTCGCGGCCGGATCCGACGGTCGCGCGGAGCGGGTGAAGTTCGTACTGGACGCGGGCATGGTCAAGGACACCTACGAGCTGAGTTACCAGTGGGCGGCGGATGGAAAGTCCGTGTCCTGGGAACTGGTGTCGGGTGAGATGCAGAAATCGCAGAACGGCTCGTACACGTTGAAGGACAACGCAGCCGGCGGTACCGAGGTCACGTACGAACTCGCCGTGGACCTGAACATTCCGATGATCGGTCTGTTCAAGCGGAAGGCAGAGAAGGTCATCACCGACACTGCACTCAAAGAACTGAAGAAGCGAGTCGAAGGCTGACCGAGGCCCGTTCCGATGCCCGCACTGCAGTCCGGCTGTTCGTCGGCAAAGGCGGTGCGGGCAAAACGACGTTTGCGCTGAAGTCGGCTGTCGACGACGTCCGGGCGGGATCGCGAGCTCTCGTCGTCTCGTTCGATCAAGCGCACTCGGTGACCGACGTGCTCGGCGTGAACAACGGCCGAGCGGGCGGCGCCGAGCCCACGGCGGTCGAGCCCGGATTGGACGTTCTCGAACTGGACACTCTGGCCCTGGTAGCGACGAAGTACGCGGCGTTGACCTCCATCCTGTCCATGGCCGGCGCCGGCCACGAACACGGAGTCCGGTTCGGTGCGGTCGATCCCGAGGAGATCATCGGCGCTCCAGGGGTGCAGGAACTCGTCGGTCTCGATCGGTTGGTCGATCTCATAGATCAATCCCGTTGGGACACAGTGTTCGTCGACCTTCCGGCCACCGCGGACGCGCTGCGCATTCTTGAACTGCCGGACCTCGTTGCCGGGTATCTCGAACGGCTCTGGCCGCGCCACGACCGGATCGTCGCCGGAACCGGCACGGACCCGAGACTGACCCTCGTCGTCGCGATGCTGGAGAACATCGTCACCGCGGCGGAACGTATCAGGGAACTGTTCCTCGACCACTCTCGAACATCGATGACGGTGGTGCTCACCCCGGACCGAGTCGGCGTCGCCGAAGCCAGGCGGACGTTGTCCGCGGCTGCGCTGACGGGTCTGGCCGTGGACACGATCGTCGTCAACAAAGTTCTGCCGCTGCTCAATTCGTCGTCGATCGGCTTGGTCGGAGCGCACCCCGCCGTCTTCTGGTTCGAAGGGTGGCGGTCCGCTCAACAGGAGGTGCTCGGAGAGGTGTCCGACCTGGCGGCAGGTACGGCCGTCGTCGTCGTGGAACAGGCGTCCCAGGAGCCGGTAGGGTTGGTCTCTCTTGCTGCACTGAACACGCAACGGACCACCGACACGACGGACGAGCGACCGGGAACGGACACGCCGACCGTCGCGCACGAGTCAGGAACAGGGTTGGAGTCGATCTACGCGATGACGATGGTTCTGCCGCTCGTCGATCCGTCGACCCTCACTCTCGGACGCGTGGACGATGACGTGATCATCGGGGCCGACGGCGTTCGCAGGCGCGTTCGGCTCGCTTCCGTCCTGAGGCGATGCATCGTGCTCGGCGCGGAGTTCGACGCCGGGCGCCTCGTCATCCGTTTCCGTCCCGACCCGGCGGTGTGGCCGGCATGAAGGTCAGTGCGCGGGACGCTCGTCGGGGCGTGAGTTCGACGTGAACGAGCGCCATTCGGATGTCGCGGCTGAATTGTGGTCGCTCGCGGAGACGGTGCTGACGAGGTTGGAGCCTGTTCTCCGTCAAGCTGTCGAGGAGCAGAGCGAACGACCGAAGCAGGGGTGCAGTTGGTGCCCGGTCTGCGCGCTGGCTGCCTTGCTGCGCGGGGAGCAGCACGACCTGTTGACACTGCTCGCCTCCGAGGGTGCGACGGTTCTGGCGTTGCTGAGGCAGATCATGGCCGAGCACGCGGGCCGCCCTGCTCCTGGTGAGGGCTACGCCGGTGCACGCGACACCGCAGCGTCGTCGTCGGTGGAAGACACCTCCGGTGACATGCCTCACGGCGGGGACAGCACTGTCGGGCACGACACGGAAGACCCGATAGTTCGACGAGCGAAGTTCGTTCCGATTACGGTTACCGTGAAAGATGCGGCCACCGAGAAGCCCGGGAACTGACGGACAGCCGTTCCTGGGGTGGCCGAAGCACGAAAGCTCGAGATAGCCGTTGGGGGCGGCCGAGAAAGGTCGGACAATGAAACGGCAGCGTCAATCACTCACGATCGGTATCGATGTCGGAGGCACCAGTTTGCGTGCGTCCGTAGTCGACGCGTCCGGTCAGGTCATCGATTCCACCCAGTCGCCGACGCCGCACACCGCTGCGGCCCTCGAGCGCGGGTTGGAGCGTGTCGTCCGCGAACTCGCGACTCGGCACCCCGTGGAGGCAGTCGGTCTGGCGGTCGCAGGTTTCCTCGATTCCGATCGAACGTCGGTCCGATTCGCCCCGCATCTCCCATGGGTGGGTAGCCCGGTAGCCAAACGGATGAGCGATCGTATCGGGTTGCCCGTCGTGCTGGAGCACGACGCGAACTCGGCGGCGTGGGCCGAGTACCGATTCGGTGCTGCAGCCGACGGGCGCAACGTCGTGATGGTCGCCATCGGAACGGGTATCGGTGCCGCGCTTCTGATCGACGGCAAGATCTACCGCGGAAGTTACGGTGTGGCACCGGAACTCGGGCATATCCAAGTTGTCCCCGACGGTCGTGCCTGCCCCTGTGGCAAGCGAGGTTGCTGGGAACGGTACTGCAGCGGAACGGCATTGGTGGACACTGCGGTCGAATTTCTTGCCGCAGATCAGGGTTCGTCGACAATTCTGGCCCGTGAGGTCTTTCTCGATCCCGGTTCGCTGACGGGACGGAGGATCGCCTCGGCGGCTCAGGACGGCGACGAGATCGGTATCCGCACCATGCACGAGTTCTCTCGGTGGCTCGGTGTCGGGCTGTCCATGGTGAGCGATGTCTACGATCCCGATCTGATCGTGATCGCCGGCGGAGTGGCGACGTCGTCCAGTCAATTTCTCAACGAAGCGACCGAGCACTGTGCACGCCTGGTGACGGGTGCGGGGCACCGCCCACTCGCGACCATCCGCGCCACCCAGCTAGGCGAAGCCGCCGGAATGATCGGTGCGGCCGACCTTGCACGAAGCGCGTTCTCGACGGCGTCGCACTGACGCAGGCGAGGCCTCGCGCCGACGGTCCGGACGCGACCTCACGGTCCGGTTCTGTGATGCTTCTCCCGTGTGCGCACTATCTGTGGCTGGCGTCATAAACGGTAGGTACAGTTTCCTCTGCACCCGATACTCGACATCGTTGGTCTCACCAGGAAGGACGCCATGTGGTACTGGCTGTTCAAGTACGTCCTCATCGGTCCGCTCCTGGTTGCACTGGGTAGGCCGACGATAGAGGGCCTCGAGAACATTCCTGCGCGAGGACCGATGATCCTCGCCAGCAACCATCAGGCGGTTCTCGACTCGTTCTACCTGCCGCTGAAAGTGCAGCGGCGCATCACGTTCCTCGCGAAGAGCGAGTACTTCACCGGCCCCGGGCTCAAGGGCGCATTCCAGAAGTGGTTCTTCACCGCGGTCGGTCAGGTCCCCATCGACCGGACCGGAGCGGATGCGGCGCAGGACGCGTTGAATGCAGGCGCGCGAGTCATCGGCAAGGGCAAGCTCCTCGGTATCTATCCCGAGGGCACCCGTTCGCCCGACGGTCGGTTGTACAAGGGCAAGACGGGCATGGCGCGGCTTGCTCTGCAGACCGGTGTTCAGGTGGTTCCCGTCGCGATGATCGGCACCGACAAGATGAACCCCATCGGTTCCAAGATGTGGCGTCCGGCGAAGATCACCATCAAGATCGGTAAGCCCATCGACTTCTCGCGCTTCGACGGCATGGCGGGCAACCGCTTCGTCGAGCGCGCAGTCACCGACGAAGTCATGTACGACCTGATGTTGCTGTCCGGTCAGGAGTACGTGGACGTGTACGCGGCGTCGATGAAGAAGAAGCCCGAGGACTCCGCCGTCGCAGGTTCCGAGCGAATCCCGGACACCCGCGCGAGCTGAGTGTTCTGCGGGGTCGTCAGGACGAAGACGGGGTTCGACCGACTCCGGGCGAGCGAAGCAGCGCGATGACGACGGCGAGAGCAGCGGCGCCCCAGAGAACGTACGACGACGCCGCTACCTGGTCCCACAGCGGCCACCCGAGTCCCGAGTAGCGGCCGGGTGCCAGCCGCCAGTGCGGCGCGAAGTGCATCAGGACGACGCCGACGCCGACGAACGCCAGCGTCAGGTAGCTACGCCTGCGGTAGGCGAGTGCAGTAAGTGCCACCATGAACGGAACCACCCATACCCAGTGGTGAGACCAGGACACCGGGGACACCAGCAAACCGAAGATCGCGTTCACTCCCAGGGCCAGGGCGCCTTGCCCGGCCGAGAAAGCTCGGCGCATCGCAAGCGCCGCCACCGCGAGGACGCAGCACGACAGGGCGATCCAGAGAACCGAGCGAAGCGAATCGTCGAGTCCGAATCGCGCGAGCACACCGGTGATGCTCTGATTCGCGGGGTACGCGGGCCTACCGATTCGGTCGGAATCGATCAATGTGTCGGTCCAGTAGGTCACCGAGTCCGAGAACGTGATCAGGAATCCGAGTGCGGTGAACGCGGCAAAGCTGATACCGGCCACGACGGCAGCACGAAAGTCCTTGCGAAGCAGGAAGTACAGGACGAAAACGGCAGGTGTCAGCTTCACCGCGGCAACGAAACCGATGAGGAGTCCGCGCGGCCACGGAGTCTTACGAAGCAGGCAGTCGGCGGCGACGAACGCCATCAGCACGATGTTGATCTGCCCGTAGTCGAGAGTCGAGAACACGGGCTCGAGCAGAAGCGAAGCGGCGAAGATCCCGGCCGCGGACCACAACAGAACAGGACCGGGTAGGTGCTGTTCCCTCCATGCGGACACCGAGGCGCCGAGGGAAGACGCCACGCCGAGCGACCTCAACGTCAGCACGATGGTGGCGAACAGCAACACCAGGGACACACTCGTCACGATGATGTTCGCCCAGTACAGGCTCACCGCGGACAACGGACTGAACAGAACAGCGGCAATGGGCGGGTACGTGAAGGGAAGAGTGTTGCCCAGCGCAGTCGGAGGCATCTGCCCGTACAACGGCGAACCGGACGCGAACACGCCACCGCCGATTCGGTAGACGTCCAGGTCGATCCGGTAGTAGTTCCCGAGAGGTGTCAGCCCACGTAAACCGGGCAAGCCGAGAATGTTGTACGCGATGCCCGCCAACGCTGCGGCCGCGATGATCACGCACACGGCGACGAGCGACGGCGACGTGCGACGTCGCGTCGATCCCGCCGACGGATCCGCGGCGATCTCGGGTGTTTCCAGCATCGTGTTCCTTCTGCGTGCTCGATAGCGATTGACGACGGTGTGGCACCACCCACCCCGATTCTTCCGCAGGCTCCACTCACTGCTGAGCCTGATTCGTTCCGCAGGCTCCACTCACTGCTGAGCCTGATTCGTTCCGCAGGCTCCACTCACTGCTGAGCCTGATTCATTCCGCAGGCTCCACTCACGCCGACCCTGTGGCTGCCCGATAGTCTTCGAAGCGTGCGCTACTTCTACGACACCGAGTTCATCGAGGATGGTCGCACAATCGAGCTGGTCTCGATCGCTGTGGTCTCCGAGGACGGACGTGAGTTCTACGCCGTGTCCTCCGAGTTCGATCCCGAGCGGGCGGGCAAGTGGGTCCGCCGGAACGTCCTTCCCAAGCTGCCACCGTACTCGTCGCCGCTGTGGAAGAGCCGCGCGAGAATCCGCGACGAGCTGCTGGAGTTCCTGGTGCCGTACCCGGGTGCCGAAGTGGAGCTGTGGGCCTGGGTCGCCGCATACGACCATGTCGCGCTCTGCCAGCTCTGGGGGTCGATGACCGAGCTGCCTCGATCGCTGCCGCGGTTCACTCGCGAGCTTCGTCAACACTGGGAGGACCGAGGTAGTCCATATCTGCCTCCCGCTCCCGACGATGCACACGACGCATTGGCCGACGCCCGGCACAATCTCGCCAAATACAGGGCCGTCGAGGACGCCTCGAGCTGACACGGCGACAGACAGGGGAGCCCGACGCCGGCACCGGTATCGGTGCGAATATCCTGTAGCGGTGAACTGGACTGTCGACGTACCCATCGACCGCTTGCCCGACCTGCCGCCCTTGCCGTCGACATTGCGCCAGCAACTCGACGACGCGCTCGCACGGCCGGCGGCGCAGCAGCCGTCGTGGGATTCGGCCCAGGCAGCCGACATGCGGAAAGTGCTCGAGAGCGTTCCCCCGATCACCGTCGCAGGCGAGGTCGAGTCCTTGTCGGACCAGCTGGCCGCGGTCGCGCGGGGTGAGGCCTTCCTGCTCCAGGGTGGTGATTGTGCGGAGACGTTCGTCGACAACACGGAGCCGCACATCAAGGGCAACATCCGCACCTTGCTGCAGATGGCGGTCGTTCTGACGTACGGCGCGAGCCTGCCGGTGGTCAAGGTAGGCAGGATCGCCGGCCAGTACGCCAAGCCCAGGTCGGCCGATGTCGACGCGCTGGGCCTCAAGTCCTACCGCGGTGACATGGTCAACTCCCTCGTCGCGGACGAGGCTGTCCGCCAGCACGATCCGTCTCGCCTGGTGCGCGCGTACGCCAACGCGAGCGCTGCGATGAACCTCGTGCGCGCCCTGACCGGCGCAGGTATGGCAGATCTGCACAAGGTGCACGATTGGAACCGTGAGTTCGTCCAGAACTCGCCTGCCGGTGCCCGGTACGAGGCGTTGGCGGGGGAGATCGATCGTGGTCTGCGGTTCATGGACGCCTGTGGTGTCAAGGATCCCAACCTTGAAACCGCGCAGATCTTCGCCAGTCACGAGGCACTGGTACTGGATTACGAGCGCGCGATGCTGCGGCTGGACAACGCTGACGCCGAGCATCCCAAGCTGTACGACCTGTCCGCGCACTTCCTGTGGATCGGCGACCGGACCCGTCAGCTCGACGGGGCGCACATCGCGCTCGCAGAGTTGATCAACAATCCCATCGGGCTGAAGATCGGGCCGTCCACCACGCCGGACATGGCCGTGGAATACGTCGAACGCCTCGACCCGACGAACAAGCCCGGCCGGCTCACCCTCATCTCGCGGATGGGCAACGGCAAGGTCCGTGAGCTACTGCCGCCCATCATCGAGAAGGTGCAGGCCACCGGACACCAGGTCATCTGGCAGTGCGACCCCATGCACGGGAACACGCACGAGGCGTCGACGGGATACAAGACGCGACACTTCGACCGAATCGTCGACGAGGTTCAGGGCTTCTTCGAGATCCACCGCGCGCTCGGAACGCATCCGGGTGGACTGCACGTCGAGTTGACCGGGGACAACGTCACCGAGTGCCTCGGTGGCGCTCAGGAGATCTCGGATCTGGATCTGGCCGGGCGCTACGAGACAGCGTGCGACCCCAGGCTCAACACTCAGCAGTCGCTCGAACTCGCCTTCCTGGTCGCGGAGATGCTGCGCGGCTGAAGTACTGCCGCATCAGGGCAACGACACGACGGTGACCGTCGACCCCGGGGCCACTCTGGATCCAGGTCCCGGGGTCTGCGACACCACGAGTGAGCCGTCGGTGTCGAAGACCTGACGGACCTGTACGTCCAAGCCCAACCGCTGAACCGTCTCTCGTGCCGAGCCGACGGACCGGCCGAGCAGTGACGGCACCGACACCGCGTTCGAGATCTGCAGTTCCACACTGCTTCCCGCGGT
Source organism: Rhodococcus sp. RS1C4 (assembly GCF_002258225.1). Classification (NCBI taxonomy): domain Bacteria; kingdom Bacillati; phylum Actinomycetota; class Actinomycetes; order Mycobacteriales; family Nocardiaceae; genus Rhodococcus; species Rhodococcus sp. RS1C4. The sequence goes on from NZ_NOXZ01000039.1 coordinate 74,702, forward strand.
GACGGACGTGCCGATCTCCGGTGACGTACCCGCGACGCGGCCGCCGTCGACGTCCTTGTCGAACTGCTCCTGGGTGCCTGACACCGAGATGTCGACGGCGGCGAGCGCTGCCGTCGCCTCCTCGGCCGTCAAGCCGTTCACGTCCGGAACATCCACCGGCGGTGCGCCTTTGGAACGCAGGATCTTGACGGTGTCGCCGACGGCGAGTGTGGTTCCCGGCGCCGGATCCAACGCCGCGACCCCGCCGACGGGTGCGGTGGTGCTGAAAGCCTCACCGCCGTCGACCGGTTCGAAAGTTCGCTCACGCAACAGATCCTGCATGTCACCGATCGAGATGTTCGACGTGATGTCCGGAACGGTCGGCTTGCCCAGCGACACGAGCACGTCGACGGTGTCGCCCTTCGCCACCCGTGAACCGGAGGCCGGGTCGGTGCCGATCAGAGCATCGACCGGCATGGTGTCCGAGTAGGTGCCCTGGACGGTGTTCTCCAGGTCCGCGGCCGCGAGCGTGCTCTGTGCGCTCTGCAGATCCAATCCGCCGATTTCGGGGACGGAGGTGTATCTGCCCGATCCCATCCACCAACCTCCGATTCCCACGGCGACCGCCAGTAGCGCGACGATGGTCAGCCAGATGACGATGGCTCGGCGCGAACGCTGCCGGTCGGCATCGAAGTCGGGGAACTGGTACTCGCGGCGACCCGGTGCGCGCGACGATGCGGCATCGGCCGAGTCGTCGTCGACGGTCGGTCCCGAAGCGTCGCCGCGATACGTCGGTGCAGTCTGAACGCGGGTGTGATGCACCACAGCATCCGGTGGGGGCGTGGACGACACCACCTGGGTGGGTGGTTCGGCGGCGGGGCGCTCGCCGGCGAACGTGGTGGGCGCACCCAACGCTGCAGCACTGCGATGTTCGGCCGAACGCCGCGGCGCAGGCACGCGGTACGGGGGCAGTTCCAACCGTCCACACACCACGCGGAGCGCACGTGCCATCTCGTCGGCGTTCTGGAACCTGGAGGCCGGGTCTCGATCGGTGGCGCGGGCCACCAGCTCGTCGAATTCCGGCGGTACACCAGCGATGTACGCGCTGGGATGGGGAACATCGTTGTCGATCCGCTGGTACGCGATCGAGAGGGACGTGTCACCGTTGAAGGGGGTACGCCCGGTCAGCAACTCGAACAGGACGACACCCACGCCGTACACGTCGCTGCCCGCATTGGCGGACCCGGTCGTCACCTGTTCGGGCGAGAGATAGGCGGCTGTGCCCAGAATGACGGAACTCGACGTGGCATTCGAGGCCGCCACGGCTCGAACGAGGCCGAAATCGGCGATCTTCACGTCCCCGGCGTCGGAGATGAGAATGTTCTCGGGTTTGATGTCGCGGTGAACGAGGCCTGCACGGTGAGCGGTACCCAGGGCGTCGAGAACCGGTCGGACCACTGCGGCAGCCGCGTGCGGCGGCATCGGCCCACGCTCACGGAGAAGTTCGCGCAGGGTTCCGCCCTCCACCAACTCCATGACCAGAAACGCGAACTCTCCGTCTCGGCCGTGGTCGTACACAGCGACGAGGCCCGGATTGTTGAGCCTGGCCACGGCCCTCGCCTCGAACTCGAACCGGGCGACGAACTGCGGATCCTCGGCGAACTTGGGGTCCATGATCTTGACTGCGACCGGTCGGTCCAGCCGGGTGTCGAGTGCGCGGTACACGGTCGACATTCCGCCACGTGCGATGGGCGCGTCGATCCGGTAGCGCCGATCCAGCAACGAACCCGTCGAAACGGATCCATGCAGATCTTTCCACATCACCTCGTCTACCTCCTGTGGAAAAAGTGGGCGCTGCCTACGTGATGGTAGCCAGGGTTGGTATCGACTTCGTCTCGGCCGCACCGAGCACCGACGTCGTCTCGGCCCGCGTTCGTGCGCGGTACGGGCGTTTTTCGTATACGAGACCGAAGCAGTTAACGTTACTGCAGTGAGCACAATCCCTTACTCAGGCGACGTCCTCGATCCGTCCGAATCGCTGCTACAGCTGACGGACGTGAGCAAAATCCTCGAGGTTCCGAAGTCGAGGGTCGAGCAGATGCTTCGCGACCGCCAGCTCCTGGCAGTCAAGCGTGAACGCGTCCCCGGCGTACCCGAGGTCTTTCTCGACGCCGAACGCCGCGAGATCGTCAAAGGACTTCCCGGACTGCTCGCCGTTCTCCACGACGGCGGATTCGAGGACGAGGAGATTCTGAAGTGGCTGTTCGAGGCCGACGACAGCCTCCCCGGTCGGCCCATCGACGCGATGCACGGTCACCTCATGCGCGAGGTGATCAGGCGCGCGCAGGCGATGGCGTTCTGAGGTTGATCCACCCGGTGGCGAGCAGCCTCGGCGCCGCCACCGACAGCCTCCGTCCGCGCGACACCCGCGCGCGCTCGAACAGCACTCGGTAGCCGTTCTCCTCGACCTCGCGCAGAATTCCGCTGTAGAGGAGCGACGCGGTCCGCATACCTGGGCGCACCCGAGGATCGAGAAAATCGATCCCTGGATCCGCGACCCGGTAGATCGCACGGGTGTGCACGATCAAGTGGGCAAGCGCGCGGTCCACCCGCGGATCGGTTCGTTTCTCCCGACGGCAGTACCGAAGAAGATCCTCGTCCACGCCGAACGCCGTTAGCTCGTCGGTGGGCAGGTAGATCCGGTCTCGGTCGAGGTCCTCGCCCATGTCCCGAATGAAGTTGGTCAGCTGGAAGGCTTCGCCGAGGGCAGCGGCAGGCTCCTCCGCACCGTCGACGGCGGTGCCCAGAATGGGCAGCATCTCGAGGCCGATGACGGCCGCGGACCCGTACATGTATTCACGAAGTTCGGGCATGGTCCGGTAGCGGGCCTTGAAGAACTCGGTGCCCGGGATGTCCATGCGCATCGAATGGAAGAACGCACGGAAGTACTCGTGATCGATGTGGTACCGGTTCACGGTGTCCACGAAGGCGCGAAGGACCATGTCCGACGGACCGGTGCCGAGTTGCTCGCCGTTCAGAGCCGCCGTCACTCGCAGTTCGAGCTCGTCGACGGAGGCGGCCGCACGTTCGTCCGCGGGCGCCAGAGACGTTGCAGCCGTGTCCGTTTCGGTCAGAGACCCGTCGACGTCGACGTCGATGATGTCGTCCACCATGCGCGCGAACCCGTAGAGAGCATGCACGGCAGCGCGCTTCTCGACCGGAAGAAGCCTCGTCGCGAGGAAGTACGTCTTACCGTGGCGGGCATTGAGATCCCGGCACAGGCGGTATGCGTCGTGCAGTGCTGGGTCGATCGCGTCGAGTTCACCCATGGTCGGCCGTACTCGTGCGGTCCGTCGTGTCGAGCTCGGACGTCTTCCTCGGACTTCTCTTCTCGGGGTGTCCGCGTAGGCGGAGCGGATCCACCCGAGTCAACGACACCGCAGCGACCACGGCCGCGAACGTTGCGAGCGCGACATGCGCAACCGTGTACAGCCCGATCGATCCGTCGGGCCGGAACACGAGCATCAACCAGGTGGACAGCCCCACGAGAACCATCAACGTCCTGGTCGACAACGCGAAACCGGCCGCGAGCGCCAGCGGCCACGAGTAGTACCACGGCAGAGCGGCGGGGGAGAGAACGACGATAGCGACGAGCGCGATGACGATGCCCTTCACCGCGTCCCGTTCGGTTCTGCGGAACAACCACCAGGTACCGACGATGATGACCGCCAACGCGAGCGCACACAGCATCCGTGTCACTTCGAGTACAGGGCCGAGACGGAGATCCAGGAACCACGACGTGCTGACGGTGACGAGGTGCGCGAGGATCGTGGGCAGGGATAGCCAGTTGATGATCTTGGCCGAGCCGGACAACGCCGTCAGCCACCCGATTCCGACACCGGCCACGACGGACGCGATCGCGAACACCGCGGCGAACACTCCTGCGCCGGTTCCCGCTGTCTTGGCGAACGACACGATGGGGGAGGACGGTGCACGATTCTCCGCGACGGCTTTCTCCCGTTCGTGAATCATCCAGATCCACACCATGAACGGCAACGCCAGCCCGGCCGTTGCCTTGATCGCGACCGCCACCGCGACCAGCGCGACGCCCGCAACGTGCTTGCGTTCGAGAACCAGGACGATTCCAGCGGTCATCAGACCGACCATCAGGAGCTCGTTGTGAACGCCGCCGATCAGATGGATGAGTACGAGTGGGTTGAGGACGGCGAGCCACAGCGCGATAGCGGGCTTGCCGCCGAGGTGCGACGCCAGACGTGGGACGGCCCACATCATCAACACGAGGCCCGGCAGCATCGTGATCCGCAGCAGCATCGTCCCCGCCACGACGTTGTCGCCGGTGATACTCGTGATGGCTTGACCCAGCAGGAGGAACAGCGGCCCGTACGGTGCCGTCGTCGTGGTCCAGACATTGCTCACGTTGTCCAACAGCATTCCGGGATTGGCCACCGGACCGACGGCGTACGGGTCGAAGCCGTCGCGTAGCAACGCCCCCTGCGCCAAGTACGAGTAAGCATCCCGGCTGAACATCGGGACGGCCAGCAACAACGGCGCCGTCCACGCCGGGACCACCCAACGCAACTCTCGCAGCGAGGTGCGGCCACCGAGCGTCGCGCGGCCCAGCCGGACCCAGGCGACGATCATCAGAAGGACACCGACCCACACGAGGATGCTGGAGAGAATCAGACCGTGGCCGAACCGTAGCCACGACAGGTGCATGGCTTCGAGCAACGGATCGCGGCGCCGGACACTGCCTGCGCCGAAGCCACCGAACGTGATGAGCGCCGCGCCCACGACTCCGAGGACGGCAGCGTGGCCTTCCGGACTACGAAGAAACGAAGCGAGGTGTCGAACCCGGGAATCACCCGCCGCACCCGAGGAGGAAGCAGTGCTCGAAACGGTGCTGTCGCCGGGTTTCTCGGATGGGGCCGAACCCTGAACCGGGGACATCGTTGCTGTCATCCTCCTCTCGGTGTCGCGGACTTGAAGTGCGTGTGGTCCGGACGGTGAACACGAAGCACCGCGCCGATGGCCGCAGTCAGTTTAGTTGGTGATTTCGCACGATCCGAACCATCCCGCGACTCGGGCGGATGTCACGGTGCGCCGACGATTCTCTCGGCGGCCAGTTTGCCGGACACCAGTACTGTCGGCACGCCGACACCCGGCGTGGTCGCCGAACCCGCCAACACGACGTTCGAGAGCCCGGCCACGAGATTCCGGCGTCGGAACGGGCCGGTCTGACGGAAGACATGAGCCGAGGAGAACGGCGAACCTTCCACCATCCCGCGATCGGCCCACGTCTGCGGCGTGTCGATGTGATCGATCGTCATCGACCGTATCCCGTGGTACCCGCGGCGCTCCAGCTCGATCCCCAGCTCCTGGACGTAAGGGTCGCGCAGCCGCGCCCAGTCCAGTGGTGCGCTGTCCAGATTGGGGCACGGGGCGAGCACGGACACCGGCTCACACGCCGTTCCACCCCGCTGAACCAGCAACGACCGATCGGACACCGAGGGACGCGTGATCAGTAGCGACGGATCGCTCATGAGGGAGCCACGCCCGGAACGAGCGGTGATACGGCGGAAAGTTGCCGCCCAGTCCGCCCCGAAGTCGATGGTGTGGTGCGACTCGCTCGGCCACGTCGCGGTCACGGACGTGGGCACGGTGCCGTGGAAGACCACCGCCGACGGCGACACCCGGCCGTAGCCACGGCGTCGGCCCGCGGAAGTGACGTCCGCTCGGTCCAACAGCGCGTCGACGACGGGGAGATCCGGCGTCAGGACAAGTGCGTCACACGGAAACTCGGTGCCGTCGGACGTGACCACCGACGTCGCCCGGCCGACGGTGACCACGATGTCCGCGACCTCGGTGCCGGTGACGACGGAACCGCCGTGCTTGCGGACTGCATCGGCCATTCCCGCCGCGATCGTCGCCATTCCGCCCACGGGGAAGTACACCCCGAGCGAAGTGTCCATGTGAGCGATCGCGCCGTAGACCGCGAGTGCCCGCGCAGGCGCCATCCCCGCGTACAGGGCTTGGAAAGTGAACACTCGACGCAAGCGATCGTCCTTCAGGAAGCGATCCACCTTGGGTCCGAGCTTGCCGAACCCGCCCAGACGGGCAAGGGTGAGGGTGTCGCGCAAGGCCGCCGGAGTCGACACGAGATCGAGAGGCGAGTCGAAGTTGGAGTCGATGTACCGATCGAACTCCGAGTCGAAGATCGCAGCGAGCCAGCGGCGCAGCGATCGATACCCCTCGGCCTCGGCAGCGCCGCACTTCTTCTCCACCTCCGCGGCCATCACCTCCGGGTCCGCGAAGACGTCGATGGACGTGCCGTCGGCGTAGCGCGTGTGATAGCTCGGCGCCAACGATTCGAGTTCGATCGCCGGGGTGACGGACTGGAACGTCTCACCCACGGCGGCGAGGGCGGATTCGATCAGGTCGGGCATCGTGAGCACACTGGCCCCGTTGTCGATGTCGTACAGGTGCGATCCGTCCTCGTCCTGTACGGGATAGATGCCGACCCGGCCGCCGACGGACTGCTCGCGTTCGAGCACCGTCACCGACCGTCCCGCACCGAGGAGACGCAGTGCTGCCGAGAGACCGGCCAATCCGGCTCCTACGACGACCACCGAGTTCGTGGGTCCATTGATGGCGCGCACGTGAGCCTTTCGTCAGGTGTTCGGAGCGTGTACGTCAGTACTTGCGCTGTGTTGCTGCTGTGCCCATGCGCCGCAGTTGTTCGGCCGCACCTGGCTCGCACTCGCTGTTGTCGAGCGCCACGAAGGCTCGTTCGGTGAGATCCGAGATCCTGCGTTCGACATCGTCGACGGCACCCAGCTCGGTCAACGCCGTTCGGACGTCGCCGATACGCTCCTCGGACAGTTCGTGATCGCCGAGCGACTCGCGGATCAACGCGGCGGACGGCCCATCCGCATCGGCCAACGCAACGGCCATCAGCACGGTCCTCTTACCCTCGCGGATGTCGTCGCCCGACGGTTTCCCGGTGATCGCCGGATCGCCGAACACGCCGAGCAGATCGTCGCGGAGTTGGAACGCCAGTCCGATGTCGGTGCCGAAGGAACGGAACGCCGCAATCAGCTCGGGTGACGCATCGGCCAGGGCGGCGCCCAGGTGCAGAGGACGTTCGACGGTGTACGCCGCGGTCTTGTAGCGGTTGACGCGCATCGCTGCCTCGACGGACTCGTCCAACCCGGCCTCGGCTTCGATGTCCAGAAGTTGTCCACCGAGCACTTCGAGTCGCATCGACGACCACACCGGCGACACGCGCGCGGAGGCGTCCGCATCGATTCCGGACTCGCGCAGCATGTCGTCCGCCCAGCACAGGGCGAGATCTCCCAGCAGAATCGCGGCCGATTCACCGAATCTGGCCGACGAGCCTGCCCAGCCGGCGGACCGGTGGCGATCGGCGAGAGCAACGTGCACCGTCGGGAAACCGCGACGCGTCGTGGAGGAGTCGATGATGTCGTCGTGGATCAGTGCGCAGGCCTGAACCAGCTCGAGCGACGAGCAGGCTTTGATCACCGCCGCAGCCGCATCGCCCGACGGCTGCCCGCCTGCGCCGAGCCAGGCACTCCACGCGAACGACGGGCGGACGCGCTTGCCGCCCCGGAGAACGAATTCGGTCAGGTCGCGCACGGCGGAGGCGTACCCACCGCCCACGGCGGCGACCTGTTCACGACGGGATTCGAAGAACTCCGCGAGAGCGGTCTCGACCAACTCGCGAGGTGCGGTGGCACCGGCCGAGTCGACCGGTGCGCCGATGGAGGTGTCGACGGTCGTCAGGTCGACGGTGCTGGGCGTGGTCGTTTTCCCGGACAGAAGATCCTCCAGTCGATCCGAACGTGCAGGCTGCGGTTTCAACAGTAGCGGTCCGCGTCCGATTCGCACGCTCCGCGACCTTCCCTCGCACCACCTCAGGCGAGAATCTATGATGTCTCGGTGACATTTGATTCCGTCAGGGGGCGGTCGAGCGACGGATTCGTGACGAGGACGCCGTCGATAGTGGACCGGCTGCGCAGTGACGGCGCGGCACGGATTCCGTTCTCTGTCGAGTTCTCACCTCCTCGCGACGAGGCCGGTGAAGCTCGTTTGTGGCGCGCGGTGCGGGAATTCGAGCAGCTGCAGCCTGCGTTCGTGTCCATGACCTACGGGGCGGGTGGGTCCACCAGGGATCGGACGGTGCGTGTCACCGGCCAGATAGCCGAGGAAACGACGCTGCTGCCCGTGGCGCACCTGACCGCCGTCTCGCACAGTGTGGACGAGCTGCGATCCATGGTCGGTTCCTATGCGGACCGCGGAATCTCCAACATCCTGGTCCTTCGTGGTGACCCTCCCGGTGATCCGCTCGGCGACTGGGAAAAGCATCCGGACGGTGTCGAATACGCGGACGAGCTGGTCACGCTCGTGCGGGAGCTGGGCGACTTCCACGTCGGTGTCGCGTCGTTCCCCGAAGGCCACTACCGTGCGCTGAATCTGGAACAGGACACCCAGGTTCTGGTGAACAAGCTCCGTGCAGGAGCCGAGTACTCCATCACCCAGATGTTCTTCGACGTCGACGACTACCTCCGTCTGCGAGATCGGGTGGCCGCGTTCGACCCCGAGCAGGGGGCAAAGCCCATCGTCCCGGAGATCATGCCGATCACGTCGCTTCGCACGGTGCGACGGGCCCTGGCGCTGTCCGGGTCTGCGCTGCCGAAAGCGTTGGACGACCGCTTCACCGCCGCAGCCGGGACCGGCCGAGAAGAGGACAGGGCAGCGGTGCGCGAAGTGGGTATCGAACTCGCGACGCAGATCGGTGAGCGGCTGATCGCCGAAGGCGCACCGGCGTTGCACTTCATCACCCTGAACTTCGCGAAGGCGACGCGCGAAGTGCTCACCAACCTCGGATTGTGCGCCGCCAGGGTCTAGGACCCAACGGTTGTCGGTAGCACGTGCCCGGAGAACTCGTCAGAGCGGACGACCCTTCCAGGTGATCGAGCCGGTCCTCGATCTGAGAAACGAGTCGACCGTCAGTGCGCCGTACAGCAGCACGGACACCGGGTGAACCGACGCTGCAGCAACAGCTCCTGGACCGACGACCCCCGACTCGGCTCGGGCGGCCACGACACGTGCTGCCACCGCCGCGCCGTACCCCACGAGCCCCCACCGACGAGTACGGCCCGAGCCGAACACTGCAGCGACGGGCGGAAGCACGTAGGCGAGCGCAGCCGCGCCGAGAACCGCGGTCGAACCGACCGGACCGCCGAACGCACTCCACAGCCAGCGGCTGTATCCCGCGCGGAGATCGGACCAACCGTCGTACATCCGGCACCGGGCCAGCTCACCACCCAACACCACGGCCGTACGGTGCCCGGCCCTGCGTAGCGCCCGGGCGATGTCCAGATCCTCCGTGGCGCTGCTCGCGACCGACTCGTGCCCCCCGACATCTCGATACGCGGCGGCGTCGAACATCAGGAACTGACCGCACGCGACGACGGTCGACGGCCTGGTCGAGGTGTTGGCGACCCGTACCGGCAGCGTCGACAACCAGGAGAAACTCAGGAGTGGTTGCACGAGACGCTCGGCGACGCTGTCCGCCCGTTGCCGTGGCCACGGACTGACGAGGGCGCTACGCCCGCGTCGGAGCTCCGTCACGGCCGCAGCTATCGCCCCGGCCGACAGGCGCACGTCGGCGTCGACGAACGCTATCCAGTCGGGCTCGCCCGCCAGAGCTCGCGCCGCCAGCGTGCGGCAGGCAGCCGCTTTGCCCGTCCATCCCGGTGGCGGTTCCGTCGTCGAGCGGCGTACGTCGAACCGTGGATCGGAATCAGCCGCGGCGACGGCAGCGCCGAACGTGCCGTCGGTCGACCCGTCGTCGAGAACGAACACCTCGAGGGTGGGGCAGTGAACCTGCTGCCGTAGATCGGTGACGACCGCCGAGACCAGATCGACCTCGTTCCTTGCCGGTATGCAGACGGCGACCGAGCCGGGAACATCGGATGTGGGCCGCCGCAGCGACCTCATCGACAGCGCATTGACGAGCGTCGTCGCCGCACCGACACCAGCGAGAGCCGCACCGGCCGCCGTCGCCCGCCTGACCGCGTCGCGGAAATCGGTCACACGGACGACGGTGTGCGTCGCACGGGAGGATTGCGTGTCACCCACGCCATGGCGCCGACGATCGCTGCGATGCCGACGGTGACGCCCCCGACGATTCCTGCCCATCCTGCGAAACTGCGTGTGTTCGGGTCGGGGTAGTTGACCTCGGCGCGCATCGACGTGACCTCACCCGCCGGCAACTTCCAGGTGATGATGTTGTCGCCCTCACGGGTTCCGTTGGTGGTACCGATTCGAGCCGGGAACGCGATGGTGAACTGCACGTCCGTGCCCTGAGCGGGAACGTTCTGCAGATCGGCCTTGCCGTCCAGAGTGACGGTGTCCCCAGCGCGCTGGAGCACCAGTTGATAGCTGCCCGTTGCCTGTTCGGACATCTGGCCGAGGGTCTGCACGTCTCCGAAGGACAGATCGTTGAATCGAGCTTCGGTGCCCACGTATCCGTCCTGGCGGTACTCCTGGATGCGGATCTTGCTGGCAAGAGTCGACGGTGCGACCAACTGGGGGCCGGTGTCGGCGTCCGACGTGGGAATCGTCGCGGCCACGATCTGACCGGACACCCGATCGTCCGCGGACACACCGATCGACACCTGGGCGCGGAGGCACCCGGTCAGTAGCGGCGCGAGCAACAGGGTGAGCGCGAGCACCTTCGCGATGCGGTTCCGTCTACGAGTACTACGTTCGCGTGATGTCGACTGCACAGCGACATCGTGCCAGAGAACCAGACCGGTCGACGACGCACGGTGACGATCACCGCGCCGTGTCGATCGTCCTTCGCCTCGATCGGGTGGTCCACGTCCACGCGAGGGGAACGCCGACGGTCCCCATGACGACGAACCCGTAGATCGCGGAGAATCGAAATTCGGGACCGGAGAGGAAGACTGCGTGCGCGAAGGCGGAGCCGAGCCACGTCCACATGAACAGGACGATGGGTGCGGAATCTGTGAGACGAGGCGGATCCGTCCGGATCACCGACTTTCCGGCGAACTCCACGATCACGGCCATCGACAGTGCCACGACGAACCAGCCCAGATAATTCGTCACCGGAATCGACGGGATCCCGGGGAGTCCGGCGATGGGCGAGGTCCATGTCCACTGCCCGTCCGTGACCATCTGGGTGTCGAGGTAGAGGTCCCAACCGACCATTGCGACCGCCGTCATGACGATCCGGTGCAGCGGCGCTCGCTGATCCGGACCGACACGGTGCAGCAGAAGCGAGACCGCGCACCAGATGGGGTAGAAGCCGGCCGTCCAGGCCAACGGCACCACCGCGGGAACACCGAGGATGTCCGGGCCGAGTCGACTCGTGGCGTAGAAGTACGAGCCGAACGGGAACCCGGTTGCGGTGCCGACGATCTCGGCAGCGATACCGAGCCCGGCCGTGGTGACGAACAGTACTGCCGCCCACTTGACGCCCCGGGTGATCGCGGCGTGCGCGAGAGCGGACGCCGCGAGGAGCGCGACGACGGCGACAGTCACGACATCGCGGTTCGAGCCGCTCACGAGCGGATAGACGATCTGCGCCGTCACTGCACTTCCGGCGAGGATCCACACGAATCTGTTCATCGCCGCTTCCGTCCCAGCCACGCTCGGACACGGCCGCCGCCGTGGTCGGACAACGCGATCTTCGCCGCCGTCCGTCCGCTGGCCGCGGACACGCCGCCGCCGGGATGGGTGGATGCGCCCGTCAGGTACAACCCCTGCGCACCGGGCACACGATGGCCCGCGAGTTCGGGGACGGGACGCCAGATCATCATCTGGTCCAAGGACATCTCCACGTGCATGATGTTCCCGCCGATCATTCCCAGTTCGCGCTCGATGTCGGTGGGGGACTGGACGTAACGGTGCAGGATCGTGTCGCGGAAGCCGGGCGCGTACGACTCGAGCGAGTCCACGATGCGGTCGGCTTCGGTCTCCGCAAGATCCGTCGCCACGCGCTCGGTGTCCGACGCACGCCATCGCCGTCCGTCGGACAGGGTGTGCGGGTGCCACTGCGACCAGAGGGACACCTGGTGTTCACCCTCCGGTGCCACGCTCGGTTCGATTGCAGTGAACGACATCCCGAGGACGGCAGGCTCGGGCGGCAGATCTCCTGCCAAGGCGTGACCGTGCGCACGGCGCAGTTGCCGACGATCGTGCACGAGCAACTGCAGACCGGAGGTACCGTCCTGCACCGATGGTGCACTGGAATACTGCGGCACGGCGGAGGTCGCGAGTCGGACCGCCATTCCCAGGCCGGGCCCGACGCGGATTCCTCGGCGCCACGCCTCCGTTCGTCGACGATCGAATCCTCCGGCGTCGAGCAGGTCCAGAGTCGTCAGAACATGGCAGCCGGCGACGACCGTGCGACTGCGAATCGACCGACCCGATTCCGTGTGCGTCGTCCACCCGTCGCCGGACCGCGCCACTGATACGGCGCCGTCACCGACGGTGAGCCGACCCCCCGTGGCGACGAGCTTCGAGATCATTGCCTCGGTCAACGCGCCGCTTCCGCCGACGGCGCGACCGGGTGGAAGTGCGTGCATCAGCGCGGCGAAGCCAACCATGGGGGCGGTGCCCGGTTCCGACATCGGCGGGCCGGACTGCGCACCGAACCATGCGAGGGCAGCTTTCAGCCTCTCCGACGAGAACGTGGCGTCGAGCAGCGCGTCGCCGGTCGTGAGGAACTCGCGGGAGAGAGCACTCCCGCCGTCCGGCGCATCGAGTCCCCAGAAGGAGCGCACCAGATTGGCTCCCGTCGGCGCCGCCGAGAACGCTTTCATGGTGCGTGCGCTGCGCGGCCCCCAGGACGCGACGAACGTCCGATACGCTTTCGCATCCGCAGCACCGCACGACCGCGCGATGGAGTCACAGGTGGAGTCGAGGTCGCGACGAAACACAATGGCCTCGTCGTCGGTACCGGGTGCGCCGGGAGCGATCGCCCACGGATCGCAATCGACGTAGGCGAGACCATGGTCGGCCAGACCGAGTTCCTCGACGATGCCGGTATGCCGAACCATGATGTGAGCAGACGAGCCACGGTCGACTCGGTGTCCGGGAAAGCGCTCGGCGGACGACACACCACCACCTGCGATCGTGTCCTTCTCCACGACTTCGACGGACAGGCCGGCGTCGGCCAGGTAACACGCGGAAGTCAAGGCATTGTGGCCTGAGCCCACTACGAGAACATCGATCACGGCACCAGCGTATAGATCGTCACCGATTGGGCGGTTCGTCCGTTTCGAACGGCAGTGCGTGACCGAGAACTGCGAACGGTCGTCGGTCGCCCGCGAAGGTGAAATCGCGGAGTACGTCTCCGAAGCCGAGGCTTCGGTACAGGCGCCATGCGCGGTTGTTCTCGTTCTCCACTTCCGGAGTGGACAGCAGCACGGTGCGCTCGGGGCGGTCGCGAAGGAGTCTGCGTGTCAGGGCACGGCCCAGTCCGTGACCCTGCGCACGCGGGGACACGTGCAGCTCGGTCAGTTCGAAGTAGTCCGAGAGGACCGAGTCGACGTACTCGTCATCGGCGCCGGATCTGCGCAGACCGTCCCTGACCTGCTGGTGCCACCACTGATGCCGAGCACCCCTGTACCCGTACGCGACGGCGACGAGAGGGGAGTCGGGCGTGGGCAGGACTGCACCGACAGCGCACCATCCGGGTCGGAGGACGTGCTCGGACCACATCGGGGCGCGGTGATACTCCGTGCCTTGCGGGTAACCCATTGCCTCGACGTAGATCGCCAGCGCTTCGGGAAGGCGACGACGGAGTTCTCGGGCGGACAGATCGACCAGGTACGGGGTCGGTTCCGCGTCGGTGGCGACTGTTCTCAACCTTTCCTTGACGACTTGTCGGTGGGCACAGCTATATTGAATATGTCGAACGGATGTTCGATGTCGGTGATCCGGCGATGACCCCGAGGGAAGCGGGGCTCGCTGGATCCCTGACCTTAGATCGTCGTCGACGTCCGGTCGTTTCGGAAATTGCGGTCACGAACGGCGAACGAAATCGGGAGGTGTTCGAGTATGGCTACGAAGGTTCTCCGTGGTGATGTGCGTCCGCCGGTGTCGCCGCGTGCTCGTGTACTACTGGGCCGGGCAGATGCCTTGCTGTCGGGTTCCCTCGGCGCCGAGTCGGTCGCCGACCAATTTCTGGACTGCTACATGGCAGCCCTCCGTGGAGCGGCTGCCATCCTGGAAGTCGCGCCCGCGACGCGAGCAAGATCACGCAGCGCATGGGTGCTGCTGGCAAAAGCCGAGCCGGAGCTCGAAGCCTGGGCGGAGTACTTCGCGAGCTACTCATCGTTGCGGGCCGCTCTCCAGGCCGGTGTGTCTCGCTCCATCGACCAGGACGCTGCGGACACGTTCTATCGCGAAGTCGGCCGTTTCCTGCATGTGGTGGAGGATTTCATCGGTGCGGATTCACGTCTCGATCGTGCACTCCTCCCGCCTCGATCGATGTCGGCGTGAAGGCTGACTCTGTTGCGGTCGTGGTGTCGTTCGCCGGAGTTCGGTGCGCCGGAGGAGTCGAGTTGCCGAGTCCGCATGCGACTTGTCAGGGGTCTGCGCAGGGAAACTTCGGACATTCTCAGGAACACATGGACCGAGTAGGTGGTAAGCAGTCGATTCACCTCGTATTATCAATAGCAGGTAGCCGCCAGAGTCAGCTTCCCGTCGTTTCGCACCCGAAATGACTTCTAATATCTGTGCAGGGGGAGGTACCGTGCCACTCTCCGAGCACGAGCAGCGCATGCTCGATCAGATCGAGAGCGCTCTCTACGCCGAGGATCCCAAGTTCGCTTCTCACGTGAGAAGCGGCCGTATGCGTACGGCTTCGAGCAAACGTCGCTTCCAAGCGGCCGCTTTGTTCGTCTTGGGGCTTGTTTTGCTCATCGCCGGGCTGGCGCTGCCGTTCAAGCCCGGTGGTTTCCCGGTGATCAGTCTCGTCGGCTTCGTCTTCATGTTCGGCGCCGGTGTGCTGTTCCTACTCGGTGGGTCTCGTAAGGGCGCTGCTGCGTCACAGGAGGAGTCCGAAGCGACTGGCTCGGGCGGACCCAAGAGTTCGGGGCCGAAACCCAAGTCCGGCCGCAAGAGCGGCGGCGGTTTCACTTCCCGTATGGAAGATCGTTTCCGGAAGCGATTCGAACAGGACTAGTTCTCTCCGTCTCCATGTCGCAGGCGCTGCGCCACTGAGCCGGATGCAGTGAAGCCGGACGCAGTGGAGTCGGATGCAGTGAAGCCGGAAAAGCCATAGATTCAGAGGCAACGGAACACCACAGAAGCGGTGCTCACCCGAATGGGTGGGCACCGCTTTCGTATGTCCCGGTTGTGTATGGCCCGCACCCCGCATGGGGGTGCGATCCGGCCCTGTCGAGGACGAACCAGAACCTCGTCACCCACTTCCCCCCACCGCGTGGGGGAGCGAACTGCGCAATCCCCACTTTCAACCACCACCATCGTCGATGACCGATCCATTGTCGGGTGCGACCTTCTGACCTGGACTTTTGTTCGATTGTCTCGTTCGGGGCTCTGTGTAGGTCGACAATCGTCGATCGGTGCCGATACGCTTCCCCACAATCAACCACCAAGTTGACCTGCGGTAATTGGGGTGCATCCCAAAAATATTCCTCCCGATGGATTGAAAGTGGAGGAAAGTGGGGTAATGTGGTGGCAGCAGCGAGAGCGGGAGGTGTCGAGTGTTCCTCGGTACCTACACGCCCAAGCTCGACGAGAAGGGCCGGCTCACGTTGCCGGCGAAGTTCCGGGATGCGCTGAAGGAGGGTGTGATGGTGAGCAAAGGTCAAGACCACAGCCTTGCGATCTACACCCAGGAGGCGTTCGCGGAAAAGGTAAGAAAGCTCACCGAAGCATCTCGTTCCAATCCGGTTGCCCGCTCGTACATCAGGCAGCTCGGTGCGGGCACGGACGAGCAGAAGCTCGATGGTCAGGGCCGCATCATGCTCAGCTCGGACCACAGGCGTTACGCGAGTCTGGAACGCAATGTCGTCGTGAACGGATCCATCGAGTTCATCGAGATCTGGAACGAAGAAGCCTGGGCTCGCTACTCGTCCGAGGGTGAGCAGAGTTTCTCGGATGCAGTGGATGCGTCCCTGGAAGGAATCTTGTAACCGCAGGAATCTTGTAACCGCAGGAATCTTGTAACCGCAGGAATCTTGTAACCGCCCGGATCAACCGCCGAGTGCCGCGAGGCCTCTGCCCGATCAGAACCCTGACGTTCTTCCCCAACGCCAGGTTTCGAAGATCAGGACCCTGACGTACTTCCCCGACGTCAGGTTCCTATCGGACAGGGACCTCGAGGCATTCGTCCACACCATCGATCGATGCGCGATCTCGACGCACCACCGCGCAGACGCACGAACCGGGAGGAATCATCGTGGAAGGCGAATCGTCAGCCGCCTCTGACAGCGCTCCCGAGGGCGACGAATCCGTCGACCGACCTCAGCCGAAACACATCCCCGTTCGCCTCGAACGCGCGGACGAACTTCTGGGACCCGCCCTCACCGCAGCTCACGCGTCAGGTCTCACACCTGTGATGATCGATGCGACGCTCGGCCTCGGCGGACATTCCGAACACTTCCTGCGTACTTATTCGACGCTGCATCTGATCGGCCTCGACCGAGACCCGGACGCGCTCGCGCGTGCCGGCCGGCGGCTGGAGGAGTTCTCGGATCGAACATCGTTCGTGCACACCACATACGACGGAATTGCCGACGCCCTCGAGCAGTCCGGCTTCGCGCCGCAGGACTCGGTCCACGCCATTCTGTTCGACCTCGGAGTGTCGTCGATGCAGCTCGACGAAGCAGACCGCGGATTCGCCTACTCGGTGGACGCCCCACTCGACATGCGGATGGATCCGACGGTCGGGCTGACTGCGGCGGACGTTTTGAACACCTACTCGCACGGTGACATCGCCCGCGTGCTCAGCACGTACGGTGAAGAACGATTTGCCGGACGCATCGCGTCGGCTGTCGTCAAACGTCGCGAAACCACCCCGTTCACCACGAGCGCGGCCCTCGTCGAACTGCTCTACTCGGCAATTCCGGCCGCGACGCGGCGAACGGGAGGTCATCCCGCCAAGCGCACCTTCCAGGCGCTACGGGTCGAGGTGAACGGCGAGTTGGATTCGCTCGAGACTGCCGTACCCGCCGGACTCGATGCATTGGCCGTCGGAGGACGTGTCGTGTTCATGTCCTACCAGTCGCTCGAGGATCGCGTGGTGAAGAAAGAGCTCACGCCCCGCGTGAAATCACGAAGCCCCGAGGGGCTTCCCGTCGAGCTACCCGGGATGGGACCCGAGTTTCGTCTTCTGACCAAGGGAGCGGAACGCGCGTCGGAAGAAGAAATCGAGGAGAACCCGCGCTCGGCCCCGGTGCGCCTGCGCGCGGCTGAGCGAATTGCGAGGAGATCGTAGATGACCATTACCTCGACTTCGTCACCGACCACACGGCGCCAGCGCCGCGGCGCCGGCTCGGGTCGCTCCGGCGCGGCATCGCGGGCGTACGAGCGTCGTCAACAACGCGCGTCCTCGCGCGGGGTGGAGCTTGCATCGAGCGGACATGCGGCAGCGAGGACGATGTCCGCGTCCATCGGTGCGCGAGTTCCGTTCGTCGCGTTGGTGATCGGACTCCTGTCCCTCGGTCTCGGTTTGACGCTGCTGTTGACGACGAGATCTGCCGGTGACTCCTATGTACTGAGCGATGCGAAGGCTCACAACGAGCGTCTCGTTCAGGAACGTGCGTCGCTGCAGCGTGATGTCGAATTGGCGGATTCCGCACCGGAACTCGCGCGCAAAGCCGCGGAGTTGGGGATGGTCCCTGCCGCGGGCGCTGCGCGCATCGTGGTGGCGGAAGACGGTTCGGTTCAAGTCGTCGGCACTCCAGCTCCCGCACAGGGCAACCCGGTTGCACCACTCGATCCACCCACCTCGCAAGGCACGTCGCAATCGGCCGATTCCGAGGCCCGCAACCCGTTGCAGGTGCGCAATCAGCCGCAGACGACCGCGCCGCGATCGGCATCGGACTCGACTGCTCCACGCTCGGCCTCCGACCCGTCGGGCACGCGGGCGGCATCCGACGGCGCGGGTACACCGTCCGGCGTCGCACCATCAGCCACATCCGCCACGCCGAACAGTTCGAATGGCGCGGGAACCGAAGCCATGGGTGAACAATTGGTTCCTATGAGCATCCCGTCGGCGAGTCCTTCGGGTAGTCGGCAGTGACCAGGCCGACATCCGGGAACACTCGTCGTACACCAGCGCCGCACGAGCGGAGCCGGCGGAATGATTCCAGGCGGAACGCATCCGGCGGCGCTGCGTCCGACCGAAGGCCCGCCCCGGCGCGAGGCGGGGTGCCTCCACGTCGCCCGCATCCCAGAGCGGGCAGTCGCTTCGACGCCTCGTCGTTCACCTTCCGCAACGGCTTCGGCCGCATCGTCATGTTCGGCATTCTCGGTGTCGTCGTACTGCAGTTGGTCTGGATCATGGGGGTCAACGGAACTCGCCTGTCCGTCGAAGCCGCGTCGCAGCGCACCACCACCCTGGTGGACGCAGCAGCACGAGGCTCCATCACGGACAGGAACGGCAAGCCCATCGCATTCACGATGGAGGCCAAGGCCTTGACGTTCCAACCCGTGCGCGTCCGGCAGGAGTTGGACGAGGCACGCGCCAAGGATCCCTCTGCGCCCCAAACCGACGACAGGCTGGCCGAGATCGCCGCAGGCATCCACGACGAACTGGGTGACATCGCGAACGAGAAGGACATTCTCGCCAAGCTGAAGAGCAACGACACGTTCGCCTACCTAGTCCGGGGAGTCGACTCGACCGTGGCGACACGGATCAGCGAAGAATTCGAAGAAGTCGGCCTCGAGCGGCAGGACATTCGCGAGTATCCGGGTGGATCACTCGCCGCCAACATGGTGGGCGCGACAGGATGGGACGGCCACGGCCTTCTGGGACTGGAGGATTCGCTCGACGCGACGCTGGCCGGAACCGACGGATCGCAGACCTACGACCGCGGGTCGGACGGCGCCGTCATACCCGGCAGCTGGCGCGACAAGCAGACCGCGGTGAACGGCTCGGGAGTGGAGCTGACCATCGACGCGGATCTGCAGTACTACGTCCAACAACAGGTGCAGCTCGCAAAAGACCTGTCCGGTGCGAAGAATGCGTCCGCAGTCGTGCAGGACGCACACACCGGCGAGGTTCTGGCGATGTCCAACGACAACACGTTCAACCCGGGTATCGGCGTCGGCAACAACGACCGCAACAAGGAGATGGGCAACCTCGCCGTCTCCACTCCGTTCGAGCCCGGTTCGGTCAACAAGATCATCACTGCCGCCGCCGCAATCGAATACGGCCTCACGACGCCCGACGAGGTGTTGCAAGTTCCCGGCAACATCTTCATGTCCGGTGTGTCGGTGAAGGACGCGTGGGATCACGGCGTGGTTCCCTACACGTCGACCGGTGTGTTCGGAAAGTCCTCGAATGTCGGCACACTCATGCTCGCTCAGCGCGTCGGCGAAGATCGCTTCGCAGACATGCTCTCCAGGTTCGGGCTCGGTCAACGCACCGATGTCGGGCTTCCAGGCGAGAGTGCAGGCAGCGTGCCGAGTCGAGATCAGTGGTCCGGCGGCACGTTCGCCAACCTCCCCATCGGTCAGGGTCTGTCCATGTCGTTGCTGCAGATGACGGCTATGTACCAGGCGATCGCCAACGACGGGATGCGGATTCCACCCCGGATCGTCAAGTCGACGGTCGACCCGGACGGAAATCGTACGGACACCGACAGGCCCGAAGGCGTCTATGTGGTGAGCCCACAGACCGCGACGACCGTTCGCGACATGTTCCGTTCCGTCACGCAGGACGACACCGGGAACCAACGAGGAACCGGTGTCGCAGCGGGGATCCCCGGGTACCAGATCAGCGGGAAGACCGGCACTGCGCAGCAGGTCGATCCGGAATGCGGCTGCTACTCCAACTCGAACTACTGGATCACGTTCGCCGGCATCGCCCCGGCCGACGACCCCCGGTACGTCATCGGCATCATGCTGGACGCCCCGACCAGGAGTGCAGACGGATCAGGCGGACAGTCTGCAGCGCCGCTGTTCCACAACATCGCCAGTTGGATGCTCCAGCGCGACAGCGTTCCACTGTCTGCTTCCGGACCGAAATTGGTGCTGCAAGCCGACTGACAGTGACGCGCACCTCGCGTGTGGTTCGGCTGAAAGGGTCGGGGGTCAGCGTGGCCGAGCCGCGCCGGTAACCTGACTCGTCGGCCCGAAACCGAAAGTCCGTCCTGCAGCGCTCGGCGCAGCACCACGGCCTGCGGGTGGGCCTGTAGTAGTACGTCGAGCAGAAAGGAGCGCAGTGTCCGTGCCAGCAGAGTCGACCGATGCTCCGTCGTCGCTCAGACCGTCGAACCCACCGCGTACCGCGGTCGAGGACATCGCAGCCGCGGCGGAAGCCAGGCTGGTTCACGCGGCCACAGCGGACGGCTCCGAGCTGCCGTCGCCGTTCGTCACGGGAGTCGATCTTCGAGCGCAGGGAGTCGTCGCAGGCGATCTCTTCGCGGCACTGCCCGGATCGGCCGCGCACGGCGCCTCCTTCGTCGCGACAGCGATCGACAGGGGAGCAGCCGCGATCCTCACCGACTCCGAAGGTCTGGCGCTCGTCTCGGCGCAGTATCCGCAGCTACCGGTGCCCGTCCTCGTGCGTGACCGGCCGAGGGAGGTGCTGGGACACGTGTCGGCGCTCGTCTACGGCAATCCGTCGGAGAAGATGACCGTCATCGGCATCACCGGGACGTCCGGTAAGACGACCACGTCGTATCTGTTGGAAGCGGCACTGTCGGCCGCAGGCCGGCGAACCGGCCTGATCGGCACCATCGAGACCAAGATCGCCGGCACCCGAGTGCCGAGTGCCCTCACCACACCGGAGGCGCCGCATCTGCACGCGCTGTTCGCGGCGATGGTCGAGCAAGGTCTCGACACCGTCGTAATGGAAGTGTCCAGCCACGCACTGTCTCTCGGGCGGGTCGACGGCACGGTCTTCTCGGTCGGGGCGTTCACCAACCTCTCGCAGGATCACCTCGACTTCCACGACACGCTGGAGGAGTACTTCCTCGCCAAGAGCAGACTGTTCGCCGCTGAGTCGCGCGTCCACACGCGGTCGGCTGCCGTGTGCGTCGACGACGCTTGGGGCCAGCGCATGGCCGACATCGCGCGATCGGCGGGCTCGACCCTGCTCACCGTGTCCGTCCTCGGCGACGCCGACTGGAGTGTCGACGGGTGGTCGAAGGAACCGACGGGAACTCAACGATTCACCCTCGTCGACACTGCCGGCGACCGACACGCTGCATCGATCCGACTGCCGGGCAGATACAACGTCGCCAACGCCGCACTGGCGGCCGCGGTCTGTGCGGCTGCCGGCGTCGACGTGCGTCGGGCTGTCGCCGGAATGGCCGACGTCGACGTCCCGGGCAGAGTGCAGCGCATCTCCCGCGGCCAGAAGTTCCTCGCCGTCGTCGACTACGCACACAAGCCTGCTGCCGTCGAAGCCGTGATCGAGACACTGCGCGAACAGACTCAGGGCAGAATCGCGGTTGTCCTCGGTGCAGGCGGCGACCGTGACACCGCCAAACGTCCGTTGATGGGTGCCGCGGGTGCCCGAGGCGCCGATCTTCTCGTCATCACCGACGACAATCCGCGATCCGAAGATCCTGCACTCATTCGTGATGCGGTGATGGCGGGTGCCCTCTCGGTCGACGAGTCGGCCCGGGGTGAGGTCAGGAACATTGCCGGCCGCGGCGCTGCGATCGCCGACGCGGTGAACTGGGCGCGTGAAGGCGACGTCGTGCTGATCGCGGGTAAGGGCCACGAAACAGGTCAGGAGATCGATGGGGTGAAGTATCCGTTCGACGACCGCGTCGTGCTCGCCGATGCCCTCGATCGCGCGACCGATGAACACGCAGGAGCCAGTTCGTGAAAGACCTGACCATCGCACAGATCGCCGACATCGTCGGGGGTGACATGCACGACGTGGAAGACCCGTCCGTGCTGGTCACCGGTTCGGTCGAGTTCGATTCACGCAAGATCGGCCCAGGCGGGCTGTTCCTGGCGCTCCCCGGTGCGCGTGTCGACGGCCACGACCACGCGGCTGCAGCAGTCGCGGCAGGCGCTGCCGTGGTGCTGGCGGCGCGGCCGGTCGGCGTCCCGGCCGTCGTCGTCGCACCGAAGCCGCACGATGGCAAGGCGATGGCACTGGAACACGACTCCGACGGGTCCGGTGCCGCGGTTCTGGCGGCGCTCAGCGCGCTCGCCCGCGCCTCGGCGGTGGAACTGACCGCTGATTCCGGGCTGACGATCGTCGGAGTGACGGGTTCGTCCGGAAAGACCTCGACGAAGGACTTGCTGGCCGCGGTGCTGCGACCACTCGGATCCGTCGTCGCGCCGCCGGGCTCGTTCAACAACGAACTGGGCCATCCCTGGACAGTCCTGCGCGCCGACGAGTCCTCGGACTTCCTCGTGCTCGAACTGTCCGCGCGGGGTGTCGGACATATTGCCGCCCTTGCCCACGCTGCCCCTCCTCGCATCGGCGTCGTACTCAACGTAGGCACAGCCCACCTCGGTGAATTCGGTTCCCGAGACATCATCGCCGTCGCCAAAGGTGAACTGGTCGAAGCGCTTCCGAGTGCCGCGGACGGCGGCGTGGCCATCCTCAACGCCGACGACCGACTCGTGTCGGCCATGCGCACGCGCACGTCGGCTCGGGTGGTGACCGTCGGGATGTCTCCGGACGCGGACATCAGGGCCGAGAACGTCACACTCGACGCCGAAGCGCGAGCCCGTTTCACCATGGTCACCCCGGCTGGAACCGTCGACGTGGTATTGGCCGTCCACGGTGAGCACCAGGTCGGCAACGCCCTCGCAGCCGCCGCCGTCGCTCTCGAATGCGGCGGCACCCTCACCGGGATCGCCGATGCACTCGCCGGTTCCACCGCGGCTTCCGTCCGGCGCATGGACGTTCGGACGAGACCGGACGGCGTCACCGTCGTCAACGACTCCTACAACGCCAACCCCGACTCCATGCGCGCAGCGCTCAAGGCTCTCGTCACGATGTCGAGGTCGGGAACCGGGCCACCGCGTCGAACATGGGCGGTTCTGGGGGAGATGGGCGAGCTGGGGCCGGATTCCGTCGTCGAACACGACGCGATCGGACGCCTTGCGGTACGGCTCGACGTGTCCAGGTTGATCATCGTCGAGTCGGGCCGCCCGACCAGAGCCATGCACCAGGGCGCAGTCATGGAAGGCTCCTGGGGCGACGAATCGATGTTGGTTCCCGATCGGGAATCTGCCGTCGCGGTGTTGAGGGAAGAACTTCGACCGGATGACATCGTGCTGGTGAAGGCATCGCAGTCCGTCGCACTGTGGACCGTCGCCGACACACTGCTGCAGGACGGCGAGGACGCCGGGGAGAACACGACAACCAACGGGGAGGCACCGCAGTGAGACAGATCCTCTTCGCCGGAGGCATCGCGCTCGCTGTGGCGATTCTGCTGACACCGGTGCTGATCAAGGCGTTCTCCAAACAAGGCTTCGGCCAGGAGATCCGCGTCGAAGGCCCGGCAAGTCATCAATCCAAACGTGGCACGCCGACGATGGGCGGAGTCGCGATCCTCGCCGGTCTCTGGGCTGGTTACTGGGGCTCGCACCTGATCGGAATCGGCTACGACGCCGACGGGCCGTCGGCGTCCGCGTTGCTGGTTCTCGGGTTGACCACGGTCCTGGGTCTCGTCGGTTTCCTCGACGACTTCATCAAGATTCGCAAGCAGCGCAATCTGGGTCTGAACAAGACAGCGAAACTGGTCGGCCAGCTGTTCGCCGCAGTTCTGTTCGGCATCCTCGCACTGCAGTTCAAGGGTGAGAACGGGCTCACTCCAGCTAGCATGCAGCTCTCCTACGTGCGCGATATCGCGACGGTCAGCCTGGGCCCACTCGTGTTCATCGTGTGGTGCTACTTCCTCGTCACGGCATGGTCCAATGCCGTGAACCTCACGGACGGACTCGACGGTCTTGCGGCCGGTTCGATGACGCTCGTCCTCGGCGCCTACACCGTCATCACCTTCTGGCAGTACCGCCAGTCCTGCTCCACCAATCCGGGCCCCGGATGCTACGACGTGCGTGACCCTCTGGACCTGGCGCTCATCTGCGCGGCCGCTGCCGGTGCCTGCATCGGTTTCCTGTGGTGGAACGCAGCTCCAGCAAAGATCTTCATGGGCGACACCGGGTCGTTGGCCCTCGGTGGACTCATCGCCGGCTTGTCCATCGTGACGCGTACCGAACTGATCATGGTCGTCATCGCGGCACTGTTCGTCGCCGAGGCGGCCTCCGTCGTGATCCAGGTCGCGGTGTTCCGATCGAGTCGACGGCGTGTGTTCCGTATGGCGCCGTTCCATCACCACTTCGAGCTCGCAGGCTGGGCAGAAACCACGGTGATCATCAGGTTCTGGCTACTGGCGGCCATCGCGTCGGCCGTCGGCCTTGCCTTGTTCTACAGCGAGTACCTCGCCGCTGTCGGTGGATAGAGCTCGAATCCGGTGAAGGGGAGTGCGATGTCCGACGACGTGGCGTGGCTGAGGGACAAGACCGTGCTGGTCGCCGGGGGACGGGTATCCGGGTTGGCGACCGTCGGGCCGCTCCGCGCCCTCGGTGCGCGAGTACTCGTCACCGATACCGACCCGGCCGCGGTGGACAAGGCGCATGCAGCCGGTGCCGACGGCATCCTGCAGGACGACCTTCTCGCGGACGGTTCCGCATTCGATTCGATCGCGCTCGTCGTCACCAGTCCGGGCTTTCGCCCGGACGCGCCGGTGCTCGCGCGTGCCGCCGCACTCGGTATTCCGATCTGGGGAGACATCGAGCTGTCCTGGCACGTCGACCGCGCGGGTGTGTACGGCCCGCCGACGACATGGCTGGTGGTCACGGGAACGAACGGGAAGACCACGACCACCTCGATGTTGGCGTCCATCCTCGAATCGGCCGGTATGGCGAGTGCGGCGTGCGGAAACATCGGTCTGCCGGTGCTCGACGCTCTGCAGTCGGACCCGCATCCGGAGGTCCTCGCCGTCGAGTTGTCGTCGTTCCAGTTGTTCTGGGCTCCGTCCGTCCGGCCCGCGGCGGGTGTCGTCCTCAACATCGCCGAGGATCATCTGGACTGGCACGGTGGTATGGACGGCTACGTCGACGCCAAAGCACGAGCGCTCGTCGGCGATGTCGGGGTGGTGGGTCTCGACGATGCGCGGGCAGCGGCCCTGGCAGGCTCGGCTCGCGCCGATCGAGTGGTCGGATTCCGCCTCGGAGACCCCGCGCCCGGGGAACTCGGCGTGATCGACGGGCAGTTGGTGGACAACGCTTTCGGCGAGCGTCTGCACTTGATGTCGGTGGACGATGTCAGCCCGTCCGGTCCGGCCGGGACGATGGACGCGTTGGCGGCGTCGGCGCTCGCCCGCGCGATCGGCGCCCCGGCAGAGGCCGTGGCGGAGGGGATTCGCACCTACGACGTGGGGCCACACCGTGCGTCGGTCGTCCGCACCGTGGGGGGTGTGACGTTCGTCGACGATTCCAAGGCGACCAACCCGCACGCAGCAAGGTCGTCGTTGCTCGCGCACAAGCACGTCGTCTGGATCGCAGGTGGTCTCCTCAAGGGAGCATCGGTCGAGGAGCTCGTGGCCGAAGTGGCGCCCCGACTCGTCGCTGCGGTGCTGATCGGGCGTGATGGGACGCAGATCGCAGAGGCTTTGGCGCGACACGCACCGGATGTTCCCGTTGTCGAGTTCCCGCTGAGAGACGATGCTGGTGTGACTCATGTGGCGGAAGATGCTGAAGTCGTGATGCGCGCCGCGGTCGACGAGGCCGCCCGGCGAGCCGGACCGGGAGACACGGTGCTTCTCGCCCCCGCCGCCGCGTCGCTCGATATGTTCGTCGACTACGGCCACCGTGGCCGCAGCTTCGCGGACGCCGTGCACGCGCTCGGCACTACACGGTCGGGCGGGCAATCCTGATGGCCCGTCCTGAGAATGCCCCGGCGAACTCGCCGCGCACCAGGATCGGATTGTGGCTCGGCCGTCCTCTGGCGTCGTTCCACCTGATCGTCACCGTTGCCGCTCTGCTCACGATTCTCGGCCTGGTGATGGTGCTGTCGTCGTCGGCAGCCGAGGCGTACGCCACCGACGGATCGGCGTACACCCTGTTCACACAGCAGCTGATCGGTGTCGGTCTCGGCGTCGTGGCGTTCTACGTCGCGCTGCGTACGTCCGTGCGCGTGCTGCGGAAGGTCTCGTTCCCGCTGTTCTGCCTTTCCGTCGTCATGCTCATGATGGTGCTCATTCCCGGTATCGGATCGGAGGGCGCCGACGGCGCGCGCCGATGGTTCAATGTCGCCGGCGTCTCGTTCCAGCCGTCGGAGCTGGCGAAAGTCACGCTCGTTCTGTGGGGTGCTCATCTGCTGGCATCGCGCCGTAGCGAGCACGCCAGCCTCAAATCACTTCTCATTCCGCTCGTGCCCGCAGCGCTGCTGATGGCGGGACTAGTCGTTCTGCAGCCGAATCTCAGTACCGCCATCGCGATCGGCATCATTCTCGTGTCGCTGCTGTGGTTCGCCGGTCTCGACGCCAGGCTCTTCGCGATCATCGTCGGCGGCGGTATCGCCGCGGCGACGGTGCTCGCGTTCACCGCGGGATATCGCTCGAACCGAATCAAGGCCTGGCTGAACCCCGGCGACGATCCGCAGGGTCTTGGTTACCAGTCGAATCAGGCCAAGTTCTCGCTCGCCGACGGTGGGCCGTTCGGTGTCGGTCTCGGGCAGAGTCGCGCCAAGTGGAGCTACCTGCCCAACGCGCACAACGACTTCATCTTCGCGATCATCGGCGAGGAACTGGGTTTCATCGGTTGCCTCGCGGTACTGGGCCTGTTCGCGTTGTTCGTCTACACCGGTCTGCGCATCGCGATGCGTTCGGTGGATCCGTTCCTGCGTCTGCTCGCGGCGGGTTCGACGACCTGGATCTTCGCGCAGGCGATGATCAACATCGGGTACGTGGTCGGGCTGCTTCCGGTCACCGGGCTTCAGCTTCCGCTCGTGTCCTACGGCGGCTCGTCGACGGCGATCACGCTGATGATGTTCGGCATCATCGCCAACGCCGCCCGGCACGAACCGGAAGCCATCGCGGCTCTGCACTCCGGGCAGGACTCGCGGTTGGACCGTGTGCTGCGACTCCCGATGCCCGCATCGTTCTCTCCGTTGCGTGCCGCCGCGGCCAGATCCAAGTCGACCCGGCCTGCGCTCGATCGCGAGGATCGCCGTCGGATCGAGAGCGGTTCGTCGCAGCGTCGTGCACCAGACGCCGGTGGCAGGGCGGGTCGAGTTCGAGCGGGCGAGCCCCCTCGTCGTTCCGAACCACGCAGAACCGGCGCGGCACTTCCCCGTGGCGGTGCAGTTGGAGGCCGCAGCGCAGCACCGCGCGCAGGCGCTCAACCCCGCGGTGCGTACGGACACTCGGATACGCGAGGATATCGACGGTGAATGCATCTCCCACACACTTGTCCGTCGTCGTCGCGGGCGGTGGGACCGCGGGACACATCGAGCCGGCGTTGGCTGTCGCGGACGCACTGCGCGCGCTCGACGACTCGGTACGGATCACCGCTCTGGGAACCGAGCGTGGACTCGAGACCACGCTCGTACCGGCGCGGGGCTACCAGCTCGAGTTGATTCCTCCGGTCCCGCTTCCGCGTAAGCCCACCCTGGATCTGGTCCGGCTGCCGGGGCGTGTGATTCGGTCGGTACGGGCCACCCGGGCGGTCTTCGCGGCTGTCGACGCCGACGTACTGATCGGGTTCGGTGGCTACGTGGCCCTGCCTGCCTACCTTGCTGCACGGCGAACCTTCGGACGCAGCCGGTCGATTCCGGTCATCGTCCACGAGGCCAATGCCAGTGCCGGGATCGCGAACAAGGTCGGTGCGAAGGTCGCGACGTGTGTCCTCGCCGCGGTGGCCGGATCCGGCGTGTCCGCTCGTGGCCGCTCGGACGCGGACATCGTCGGAATTCCAGTGCGACCGACCATCACCGGGCTGGACCGAGCGGCGATGCGCGCCGAGGCTCGCGAGTACTTCGGGTTGCCGGGGAGCGGCCCCGTACTGCTGGTGTTCGGCGGATCGCAGGGTGCCAGGTCGCTCAACGACGCCGTGTCGGGCGCCGCGGACCGATTGGCCGAAGCCGGAGTGTCGGTACTGCATGCCGTCGGACCCAAGAATTCGATCGAGGTACCGACGGCCGATGCGCCAGCACCGTACGTCGCCGTTCCGTACATCGACCGCATGGACCTGGCGTACGCCGCTGCGGATCTGGCCATCTGTCGATCGGGCGCCATGACGGTTGCCGAAGTGTCGGCGACGGGTCTGCCCGCGGTGTACGTTCCGTTGCCGCACGGGAACGGTGAACAGGAACTCAACGCACGCCCCGTCGTCGACGCCGGGGGAGGCATACTCGTGGCCGACGGATCGGTGACTCCGGAATACATCGCCGCTGAGGTGATCGACCTGATCACAGACTCTGCACGAGTGGAAGCGATGTCGAAGAGCGCCGCGAGCGCGGGCCACCGCGACGCCGCGGCGACCGTGGCGAAAATCGTGCTCGACGTCGCCTCGCAGCGTAGACGAGGCGTGTGACGGTCGTGGCACGACAAGGTGGTACCGAAAGGACGGACATGCCCGAGTTACCCGCCGAACTGCCGGAGGATCTCCGACGGGTTCACATGGTCGGAATCGGGGGTGCCGGCATGTCCGGCATCGCCAGGATTCTGCTCGCTCGTGGCGGCGAAGTCTCCGGCTCCGATGCGAAGGAAAGCCGAGGGGTTCTGGCACTGCGCGCTCGTGGTGCACAGGTTCGTGTCGGTCATGATGCCTCGGCTCTCGACTTGATCTCCGGTGGTCCGACGGTGGTGGTCACCACGCACGCCGCGATACCCAAGACCAACCCCGAACTGGTCGAAGCCGGGCGCCGAGGAATTCCCGTCGTGCTCCGGCCGACGGTGTTGGCATCGCTGATGGAGGGTTATCGGGCACTGCTGGTGTCCGGCACGCACGGCAAGACCTCGACCACGTCGATGTTGATCGTCGCGCTGCAGCACTGTGGCTTCGATCCGTCGTTCGCGGTGGGTGGAGAACTGAACGAGGCCGGCACCAACGCGCACCACGGCAGTGGTGACGTGTTCGTCGCCGAGGCAGACGAGAGCGACGGTTCGCTCCTGCAGTACAGCCCGAACGTCGTCATCGTCACCAACATCGAGGCCGATCACCTCGACTACTTCGGTACCCCCGAGGCGTACACGCAGGTCTTCGACGATTTCGCGGCGTTGCTCGGACCGGGTGGAGTGCTCGTTGCCTGCATGGACGATTCAGGATCGGCCGCTCTGGCTCGGCGCGTCCACGAACGAGCGCTCCCGGGCGTACGCGTGCTGGGATACGGATCCGAGGACACCGACGCGGGCGACGTGGACATGGCGGTTCGGTTGCTGAAGTGGGAACCCGAGGACGTCGGAGGCGTCGCCCAACTGTTGATCGCGGGGGAGGAGAGCCCGCGGACGTTGAGACTCGGCGTTCCCGGACGACACACGGCACTGAACGCACTGGCCGCGTTCACAGCCGGAACCCAGGCAGGCGCCGCAGCGACGGATCTGCTGGAAGGTCTTGCGGGCTTCGGCGGTGTGCACCGACGTTTTCAGATTCGCGGGCGCGAACACGGCATCCGCGTGTTCGACGACTATGCGCACCATCCCACCGAGGTGCGTGCCGTGCTGGGCGCAGCTCAGCAACTCGTCACGAGCGCCGCAGGGGCGGGCGAACGCGGCCGGGTCGTCGTCGTGTTCCAACCGCACCTGTACTCCCGTACGGAGACGTTCGCAGCGGAGTTCGGTGAGGCTCTGTCCATCGCCGACGAGGTGCTCGTCCTCGACGTCTACGGTGCCCGTGAGGAACCGCTTCCCGGCGTGACGGGAGCTCTCGTCGCGTCTGCGGTGACCAAGCCCGTCATCTATCAACCGGACCTGTCGCTGGTGGCGAAGCAGGTGGCGTCTCTTGCCGAGCCCGGCGACGTCGTCATCACCATGGGTGCCGGGGACGTCACCATGCTGGCCGGGCCGATCCTCGACGCGCTGCGTTCGAGGACGAGTTTCCGGATCGGGCACGGCCGGGCGTCGCAGTGACGTCTCGTCCGAAGCGTCCGACCGAGGACACGTCCTCCGGCGAGGACGCCGCTCGGACCGACACCGGAACGCCGAGCGGCCCGGGCAAGGTCGACACAGGCAAGGTCGACACAGGCAAGGTCGACACAGGCAAGGTCGACACAGGCAAGGTCGGCACGGGCAAGGTCGGCACGGGCAGTGCATCGAAGGGCGAAGCTCGGGACCGGGGCGCGTACGCACGCCGGGACAACCGCGACACCACCCGTCCGAGCGCCGAATCCCAGGAACGAGCGGATCGTCGTCGGGCTCGCGAGGACGAACGCGCGAAGGTGTCGCGATCGCGTCGACGCGCTGGAACGATCGCGGCCGCCGTGGTCGCCGTCGTACTTGCGGGGTTTGCCGTCGTGTACTTCTCACCTGTGCTGACGGTGCGGACCATCGACGTACGCGGTGCGGTGTCGGTCTCCGAGGACGAGGTGATCGCCGATCTGGCGGTGCCGATGGGGGAGAAGCTCGTTCGAGTCGACACCGGCGCGGCCGCTCGGCGCGTCGCGTCGATTCCGTCGTTGGCTTCGGTTCGGGTGCAACGGATGTACCCGTCGACCATCCGGGTCACCGTCACCGAGCGGGTACCGGTCGTGTTCGTCGACCGACCGGACGGAACCCACCTGCTCGACGCCGATGCCGTGGATTTCGCCGTCGCCCCGCCGCCTCCCGGAGTGATTCGTCTGGTCACCGACAACCCGGTGACAGGCGATCCGCCGACGGAAAGTGCTCTCGCAGTGCTCGATTCGTTGCCCGAACCGCTGCGGGTGCAGGTCGGGGAGATTCGGGCGGGTTCGGCGTCGGACGTGTCCGTGATCCTGTTCGACGGTAGGACGGTGGTGTGGGGAGACCGCGACAGATCCGAGCGGAAATCCGCTGTGGCTCTTGCGCTATTGTCTCAACCGGGGCAAATCCTGGATGTGTCGAGTCCGGACCTGCCCACCACCAAGTGACTTTCACGAAACCCAAATTCTTTTCTCGACTTCTCGGCGCGCCTAATGGCGTATCTCCGTTGCGGTGAATAGCGTTCCGAGCGTCGAGTACTTGACATAACCTTAAGCCTATGGTTTAGGTTGAGGGTTTTGTCGAAGCGCATCAGCCGAGTACGAAGACGGACCAGTACACAACCACGGAAGGCGAGAGCCAATGACGCCCCCGCACAACTACCTCGCCGTAATCAAGGTCGTCGGCATCGGCGGCGGCGGCGTTAACGCGGTCAACCGCATGATCGAACAGGGACTCAAGGGAGTCGAGTTCATCGCGGTCAACACCGATGCTCAAGCGCTGCTGATGAGCGACGCCGACGTCAAGCTCGATGTCGGCCGTGAGCTCACCCGTGGTCTCGGCGCAGGCGCCGATCCCGAAGTCGGCCGCAAGGCAGCCGACGATCACAAGGACGAGATCGAAGAGGTGCTCAAGGGCGCCGACATGGTCTTCGTCACCGCAGGCGAGGGAGGTGGCACCGGTACCGGTGGCGCACCCGTCGTCGCCAACATCGCTCGCAAGCTCGGCGCTCTCACCGTCGGCGTCGTCACGCGCCCGTTCTCCTTCGAGGGCAAGCGGCGCGGAGGGCAGGCCGATACCGGGATCCAGCAACTGCGCGAGTCCTGCGACACCCTCATCGTCATCCCCAACGACCGACTGCTCCAGCTCGGTGACGCAGCCGTCAGCCTGATGGACGCGTTCCGCAGCGCCGACGAGGTGCTCCTGAACGGCGTTCAGGGCATCACCGACCTCATCACCACGCCTGGCCTGATCAACGTCGACTTCGCCGACGTCAAGGGCGTCATGTCGGGGGCAGGTAGCGCGCTGATGGGAATCGGTTCGTCGCGCGGCGAGGGTCGCGCCATCAAGGCGGCCGAGTCCGCCATCAACTCGCCGTTGCTCGAAGCGTCGATGGAAGGTGCGCGCGGCGTGCTGCTGTCGATCGCGGGAGGCTCGGACCTGGGACTCTTCGAGATCAACGAAGCTGCGTCGCTCGTCCAGGAAGCGGCACACATCGACGCCAACATCATCTTCGGAACCGTCATCGACGATTCCCTCGGCGACGAGGTGCGCGTCACCGTCATCGCAGCCGGTTTCGATGGAGGGACGCCGACGAGACGTCCCGTCGAAGCAGCTCCGGGCGCCTCACGCAGTACCATCGGATCCGCACGATCCGGCGAGGTGTCGTCTCGGTCCGACTCCAC
Organism: Rhodococcus sp. RS1C4; assembly: GCF_002258225.1. Taxonomy (NCBI): domain Bacteria; kingdom Bacillati; phylum Actinomycetota; class Actinomycetes; order Mycobacteriales; family Nocardiaceae; genus Rhodococcus; species Rhodococcus sp. RS1C4. The sequence goes on from NZ_NOXZ01000039.1 coordinate 107,271, forward strand.
CGAATCCGGTGCCGTGTTCCGTGACCCGGTCGGTGCAGGCAGTGCAGGTAACGGCAGCAGCCTGCCTCCGCTTCAGTCCTCGAACTCGGGATCGTCAGGGTCGAACAACTCGGGTCGGCGTGTGCCCGTCACCGAGGACGACGGGGAAGACGATGTGGACGTGCCGTCGTTCATGCGTCGTTGATCGCCGATGGCGGAGAACGACTTCAAGGTTCGTAGGGTCACCACCTCGCGGGCAGGCGGGGTGTCGGCGCCGCCGTACGACAGCTTCAACCTCGGCGACCACGTCGGCGACGAACCGTCGGCCGTGGCCGCCAACCGCGAGCGGCTCGGTAGTGAGCTTGGCATGGGCGCTGGTCGACTGGTGTGGATGGAACAGGTCCACGGTCGGACCGTCACTGTTGTCGACGGTCCGACCCCCGAGCCCGTTCCGGTCACCGACGCGTTGGTCACGACCAGCCGTGATCTAGCACTCGTCGTCCTCACCGCGGACTGCGTGCCGGTCCTGCTCTCCGACGACGCGGCCGGTGTGATCGCGGCTGTACACGCCGGAAGGGTCGGAGCGCGCATCGGCATCGTTCCCCGTGTGGTCGAGGCGATGGTGGCGCTCGGAGCCGACACACGTCGAATCGGTGCATTCCTCGGTCCGGCCGCGAGCGGGCGTCAGTACGAGGTGCCCGCGCACATGCAGGCCGATGTGGAGAAGCACCTTCCCGGTAGCGCCACGACCACCGTCAGAAAGACGCCCGGCCTCGACATCCGCGACGGAATCAGACGGCAACTTCACGGACTCGGCGTGACGTCGATCGCCGTCGATCCTCGGTGCACCATCGAAGACCGAACCCTGTTCAGCCATCGGCGCGGGTCGCCGACGGGACGATCGGCAAGCGTGATCTGGATGGACACCTCGGCCGGCCGCACCGACGGTCCTGCTTGACTGTCGATATGACGACGACCAGAGAATCCGAGATCTCGGAGGCACTTCGCTCGGTGAAGGCTCGGCTTGCCGCCGCGTGCGCCGCCGCCGGCCGTTCGGTGGACGACGTGATGTTGCTTCCGGTCACCAAATTCTTCCCGGCGTCGGACATCGAGATTCTGCACGGTCTCGGATGCCGCGACTTCGGCGAGTCACGCGAGCAGGACGCGTCGGCGAAGGTCGACGAATTGGCCGGAGCGTTCGGTACCGAACCGGCCCGGTGGCACATGATCGGGCATCTGCAACGTAACAAGGCCAAATCCGTCGCGAGATGGGCCACGTCGATCCACTCGGTCGACAGTGATCGCTTGGTGTCCGCTCTCGGCAAGGCGGTGGACGCAGCGCAGTCCGACGGGGCCAGGTCCACTCCGCTCGAGGTCCTGATTCAGGTGAGTCTGGACGGAGACGTCCATCGCGGTGGAGTCGAGCGAGAGCATCTACTCGAGCTGGCCGATCAGGTGGCCGACACCGACGGGCTCACCCTGTCCGGAGTGATGGCCGTTCCGCCGCTGGACTCGGATCCGGATCACGCATTCGCCGATCTGTCGGCCGTACACCAGCAGTTGCTCGAGCAGCACCCGGATGCAGTCGAGCTGTCCGCGGGGATGACGGGCGATCTGGAGGCTGCTGTTCTACACGGATCGACGTGCGTGCGTGTCGGTACCGCAATACTCGGCCCTCGGCCGATAACCTCGCCAGTACAGTCCACGGATCACATCAGTCACACCTGACACTTGCGAACCTGGAGACCGGCAACGAAGTACCCGGCACGGAAGGCTGCATCAATGAGTACCCTGCACAAGTTCAAGGCGTACTTCGGCATGGTTCCTCTTGCGGACTACGAAGACGACTACCTCGACGAGCCGGAATCGCGCCACTCCGTCCGCGGCCGCGATCCCTACGCGGACGACGACCGGGAGTTCGCGAAGCCGTCGTTCTCCTCGCGGCGCTCGTCCCGTGCCGAGATCGAGGACCTCGACGACGACTACGACGAGTACGAGGCACCTCGCTCCGCGCCGACACTTGCCCCCATCGGCGGTCGCTCGTCGCGGTCGGCCGGGGCCGGACGAGGCGTGTCCACTCGCGGCAACCTCGCGGTGGACACCCGTATGGACGCGCAGGAGCGCAGCCTGCGCAGTGAGCCGATGACGCGCGCGGAGACCCGCCGTAGCCCGGTGGCGGACGACGGCAGCGCGTTGTCGAAGATCACCACCCTGCGTCCCCGCGATTACAGCGAAGCCAGGACGATCGGCGAGCGTTTCCGTGACGGAACTCCGGTCATCATGGATCTCGTCGAGATGAGCAATGCCGACGCCAAGCGTCTGGTCGATTTCGCCGCAGGGCTCGCCTTCGCCCTTCGCGGCTCGTTCGACAAGGTCGCAACGAAAGTATTTCTTCTCTCGCCGGCAGATATCGACGTGTCCCCCCAGGAACGGCGTCGCATCGCCGAGACGGGCTTCTACAGTCAGCAATGACAATCGACAGCACTGGTGCGTTCCTTCGGCTCGATCGATTCGAACAGGTCTCTGACCTGCTCGCTTTGATCGAGCCGACCTTTTCGGGCAGAGTATGACCTGTGGCCTTGTTCGCGGTGATCTACTTCATACTGTTCATTTTCTGGCTTCTTCTCATCGGCCGCATCATCGTCGAATTCATCAGGACGTTCGCCAGGGATTGGCGGCCGTCGGGAATCGTCGTTGTCTTGCTCGAGGCGATATTCACCGTGACCGATCCACCGGTCAAGCTGCTGAGAAGAGTGATTCCCCCCGTGAATCTCGGGGGAGTTCGACTGGACTTGTCGATCATGGTGTTGTTGTTCGGCGTTTTCATCCTGATGTCCGTCGTGCGGAGTCTGGGATCGTGAACTGATCGAACTTTGATGAAAGACATCGGGGACAGGCGCGACCTGCGCAACCGATGTGACAGAATGGACGCCAGTTACAGTTTGATTGTTCCGGCAAGTGCGGAATGGGATATAACTGAATGCTTGCTCTACCGCCTCAAGACGCGTGAAGGGATCCTTCCATGCCGCTGACTCCAGCTGATGTGCACAATGTCGCTTTCAGCAAGCCGCCTATCGGTAAGCGCGGTTACAACGAAGACGAGGTGGATGCTTTCCTCGATCTCGTCGAGCAAGAGCTGTCGCGACTGATCGAGGAGAATGCAGACCTGCGCCAGCGCGTGGGCGAGCTCGATCAGGAACTGTCGGATGCCAAGTCGGCTCGACAGTCCGGTCCGGCTCAGCCCGCTCCGGTTCAGCAGAAGGCTCCGGAGCCTCAGCGCCCCGTCGAGCCACCCAAGCCCGCCCCGGTGGTGGCGCCTGCTCCCGTGGCTGCGGCTGCGCCGGCGCAGGGTGGCGACTCCAACATGCAAGCCGCGAAGATTCTCGGACTCGCGCAGGAGATGGCCGACAGGCTCACCAGCGACGCCAAGACCGAGTCCGAGCAGCTCCTGGGGAACGCTCGCACCAATGCAGAGCGTCTCGTCACCGACGCACGGACCCGCTCCGAGGCGATGGTCACCGACGCTCGTCAGAAGTCGGAATCGCTGTTGTCCGACGCTCAGACGAGGTCCGAGACACAGCTTCGTCAGGCCAAGGAGAAGGCCGATGCTCTTCAGGCGGACGCCGAGCGCAAGCACACCGAGATCATGGCGACGATCAACGAGCAGCGTTCGGTGCTCGAGGGTCGTATCGAGCAGCTCAAGACGTTCGAGCGCGAGTACCGTGTCCGTCTCAAGTCCTACCTGGAATCCCAGCTCGAAGAGCTCGAGAACCGTTCCTCGGCTCTGCCGGTGGACAACGGGTCGGACAGCTTCAACCAGAACGAGCAGTCGTCGGGCTACAGCCAGTCGTATGCCAAGGGCAACAACTGACGCATTCTCGCCCAGCCTGTTCGGCATGGCTGCGGACGTGAAACCCGCCCGGCGTGAGCCGGCTCGTGCGGAACGAGGCGCACAGTGCTCGTCTTGACGCTGTGCGCAGCGGGTGTCGGGTTCGCGCTGCTGGTCATCGCCCTGACGACCGGATCGGTCGTCTGGGCGTACGGGTGCATCGGTGTCTGCATCGTCGGCGCGATTCTGTTGCTGGCAGGCGCGCTGACCGGACGCAGGTCGCCACCCGAGAATTGATTGTGTGGACGTTTCGGTTACCCTCGAGGTGTCCGATGTCGTCATCACGAACATCGAGAACAGAACAACGACTGTCGAGAACAACGACTGTCGAGAAGAACGCGATGATCCGGTCATCCCCGGGGAGCATTCGGAAGAACGGCCGAATCGACCGTCGAGGTCGGGTCGGCTCAGTAGAACCGAACGGGTAAGCCCGTCACAGCAGTGCGAGAGGCTTCGTCGACGAGGGATCGTTTTCCGGCGTCGATGAAGCAAGCGGGGTGGTACCGCGGTAGTCGACGTCCCACACGTCGATCGTCGTCCCCGTGCCGAGGAAACTATCGCCGTCGCAGAAGCGACGGCGTCGGCACGGCAGGAGCGTCCGTCATGAGTACCGAAGATTCGAAGAGCGGCGATGTCGCGAGGACCGACGGTGACAAGTACCCGTTGGTCGACATGGTTGGTCCGAAAGCCGCGGGTGTGTCGTTTCCAGACCTCGAGCGCAGAGTGCTCGATTTCTGGGCCGAGGACGGAACGTTCCGTGCCAGCGTCGACCGTCGCGAGGGTGCGGACGAGTTCGTCTTCTACGACGGCCCGCCGTTCGCCAACGGTCTTCCCCATTACGGTCACCTGCTGACCGGGTACGTCAAAGACCTCGTTCCGCGCTTTCAGACGATGCGCGGTAAGAAGGTGGAGCGTCGGTTCGGGTGGGACTGCCACGGGTTGCCCGCGGAGCTCGAAGCCGAGAAGCAGTTGGGGATCAAGGACAAATCCGAGATCGACGAGATGGGTCTCGCCAAGTTCAACGATTACTGCAGGCAGTCGGTTCTGCGGTACACGGACGAGTGGCGCGACTACGTCACCCGTCAAGCCCGCTGGGTGGATTTCGACAACGACTACAAGACGCTCGACGTCGACTTCATGGAATCGGTCATGTGGGCGTTCAAGGAGTTGTACGACAAGGGCCTGATCTATCAGGGTTATCGAGTCCTTCCGTATTCCTGGTACGAACAGACCCCGTTGTCCAACCAGGAAACTCGGCTCGACGACGCCTACAAGATGCGTCAGGACCCGGCGGTCACCGTCACGATGCCGCTGACGGCACCCGCGTCGCCTCTCGACGGTGCAGGTGCACTGATCTGGACGACGACGCCCTGGACTCTGCCGTCGAACCTGGCGATCGCAGTGCATCCCGATGTTCGCTATGTGCAGGTCCGCGGAACCGACGGCGAACGCTACGTGTTGGCCGCGGAACGTCTCGCGCACTACGCCCGCGAACTCGGCGACGAGCCCGAGGTGTTGTCCGAGCACACCGGCGCGGAACTCGTCGGCCTCACTTACACTCCGCCGTTCGATTTCTTTCTGGGGCACGCCAATTCGCATCGTGTTCTGCAGGCGGACTACGTCACCACCGACTCGGGTACCGGAATCGTGCACCTCGCACCGGCATTCGGTGAAGAGGACATGGACGTCGCGACGGCGAACGGCATCGAGGTCGTTCAGCCGCTCGACCCCGGTGGCAAGTTCACGGCACTTGTGCCGCCGTACCAGGGCCTGATGGTGTTCGACGCCAACCCCGTCATCATCAAGGATCTGAAGGCGTCCGGTCGGTTGCTGCGTCACGAGACCATCGAGCACTCCTACCCGCACAGTTGGCGCAGCGGGCAGCCGCTGATTTACATGGCGGTCCCGTCGTGGTTCGTGGCGGTGACGAAGTTCCGCGATCGCATGGTGGAGCTCAACCAAGAGATCACCTGGGTGCCCGAGCACATCAAGGACGGGCAGTTCGGCAAGTGGCTCGAAGGCGCACGCGACTGGAACATCAGTCGAAACCGGTACTGGGGCAGCCCGATCCCGGTGTGGACGTCCGACGATCCCGAGTACCCACGTATCGACGTGTACGGCAGCCTCGACGAGCTCGAGCGTGACTTCGGCGTGCGTCCGAACGATCTCCACCGTCCGTACATCGACGATCTGACGCGTCCCAACCCGGACGATCCGACGGGCAAGTCCACGATGCGACGGGTTCCCGAGGTCCTGGACTGCTGGTTCGAGTCCGGGTCGATGCCGTACGCGCAGGTGCATTTCCCGTTCGAGAATGCAGAGTGGTTTTCCGGGGCGAGCGGAACGACGGGGGATGCCACAGCACACAACCCGGGCGATTTCATCGTCGAGTACAACGGCCAGACTCGTGGCTGGTTCTACACGTTGCACGTGCTCGCGACCGCGTTGTTCGATCGTCCTGCGTTCAAGACCGTTGCGGCGCACGGCATCGTGCTGGGCGACGACGGTCTCAAGATGAGCAAGTCCAAGGGCAACTACCCGGACGTCAAGGAGGTGTTCGACCGAGACGGCAGCGATGCGATGCGCTGGTTCCTGATGTCGTCGCCGATCCTGCGCGGTGGCAACCTGATCGTCACCGAGCAAGGCATCCGTGAGGGCGTCCGCCAGGCGTTGCTGCCGATCTGGAATGCGTGGAGTTTCCTGCAGTTGTACGCAGGCAAGCCGGGTACGTGGCGAACGGATTCGCCGAACGTGCTGGACAGGTACGTTCTGGCCAAGCTGGCGGCGACGCGGGACGCGATCACCGAAGCGCTCGAGGTCCACGACATCGCAGGGGCGTGCGACGAGCTGCGTACGTTCTGCGACGCGCTCACCAACTGGTATGTGCGACGGTCACGTTCGCGGTTCTGGAGCGAGGACTCCGACGCGATCGACACGTTGCACACGGTGCTCGAGGTCGTGACGCGACTTGCTGCGCCGCTGTTGCCGTTGGTCAGCGAAGTGGTGTGGCGCGGTGTGACCGGTGGACGGTCGGTCCACCTCGCGGACTGGCCGGCGACAGCAGACTTGCCTGCCGATCCGGAGTTGGTCGAGTCGATGGACGAGGTGCGTTCGGTGTGCGGCGCGGTACTCGGACTTCGGAAGGCCCAGAACCTTCGGGTGCGGTTGCCGCTCCCCGAGGTGACCGTCGCCGCCGAGGACGCGGAACGACTGCGTCCGTACGCCGACATCATCGCCGACGAGGTCAACGTCAAGAAGGTCGACCTCACCGACGATGTTGCCGTGCACGGCAAATTCGAACTGGTCGTCAACGCGCGTGCGGCAGGTCCTCGGATCGGCAAGGACGTCCAGAAGGTCATCAAGGCGGTCAAAGCAGGGGAGTGGAGCGAGGATGCATCGGGCACGGTCAGTGCCGCAGGCATCGAACTGCTCCCGACGGAGTACACCCGCAAGCTGGTTGCGGCCGAACCGGACTCCACTGCCGCTCTGCCGGGCAACGCCGGTCTGGTCGTGCTCGATTCCAAGGTGACCGCGGAGCTGGAGGCCGAGGGGTGGGCGAAAGACCGAATCCGTGAGCTCCAGGAGGCCCGCCGAACACTGGGCCTCGAGGTGTCCGATCGGATCGACATCGTCATCGAGGTTCCGGCCGAACGCCGCGAATGGCTCGACACGCACCGCTCGTTGATCGCCGGCGAGGTTCTGGCCCTGAGCTTGGTCGACGGTGATCCGGGCGACGACGCCGTCGAACTCGGGGAAGGTACCCGCGTATCGGTCACCCGTTCGCGATGACCCGCGACGCGGTGATGGAAGGCGCCGTCCGTGAGCTGCTGTCGCACGCGCACGACGGCGTCCTTCCGATCGTCACGGTCGGTGATCCGGTGCTGCGCACAGCGGCAGCCGCGTTGACCGATCAGCTCGAGCCGCGCACGCTCGAACACCTCGTCGAGGTCATGCGGGCCACGATGCACGACGCGCCCGGTGTCGGTCTCGCTGCGCCGCAGATCGGCGTCCCGCTGCGAATCGCGGTGATCGAGGACATGTACCCGGTGTCCGAGGAGGTCGCGACGCAGCGGGAGCGCACGCCGTTTCCGTTCCGAGTGATCGTCAACCCGCGCTACGACGACGTCGGGTCGGCTCGGCGAAGCTTCTACGAGGGATGCCTGAGCATGCCCGGCTACCAGGCGGTCGTCCCTCGGGCGGCGTCGGTGCGGCTTCGGTGCACCGACCTGCACGGCGCCGTGGTCGACGAGGAGTTCGGTGGATGGCCCGCGCGGATCGTGGCGCACGAGACCGATCACCTCGACGGGACGGTGTACATCGACAGAGCGGTGACGCGGTCGCTGTCCGCGAACGACGTGTACGCCGACCTGTGGGCCGATCCGACTCCCGAGCACGCGGCTGCAGCGCTCGGCTTCGACCTCGGTACCGGCCGAGGCGACGCGTCGTGACATGGCCTTCGACCGTCGTGTCGGCATCCCATGAGGCACGGACTGTGATGTCTGCGTTCCGGAGTATCTTTCGGTCGTGACCGACGCTCGCAGTAGGCGATGGGTGCTGCATCTCGACATGGACGCGTTCTTCGCGTCGGTCGAGCAGCTCACCCGGCCCACCTTGCGCGGACGCCCCGTTCTGGTCGGCGGAGCAGGCGGTCGCGGTGTCGTCGCCGGCTGCAGCTACGAGGCGCGTGTCTTCGGCGCGCGCTCCGCCATGCCGATGCATCAGGCTCGCAGATTGGTGGGCGGCGGCGCGATCGTGCTGCCGCCGCGCGGCGCGCTGTACCAGAGCGTCAGTCGGACGGTGTTCGACGGTCTGCGCACGAGGATGCCTGTTCTCGAGCAGCTGTCGATGGACGAGGCGTTCGGCGAGCCAGTCGAACTCGTCGGCGCCACCGCGGCCGAGGTGGCGGAGTTCTGCGAGATGCTGCGGGCACTCGTCATGGAACGGACGGGCCTCGTGGCGTCGTTGGGCGCCGGTTCCGGTAAACAGATCGCGAAGATCGCGTCCGGTCTGGCGAAGCCGGACGGCGTGACTGTGGTCGCGCCGGCCGAACAAAGTGCTCTCATGGCTGCGTTGCCGGTGCGGAAGTTGTGGGGAATCGGGCCGGTCGCCGACGAGAAACTTCGAAAGCTCGGCATCGACACGATCGGTAAGTTCGTCGCGACGCCGGAGTCGGAAGTGGCGTCGATCCTCGGTGCGACGGTGGGTCCGGGGCTGCACAGGCTGGCGCGTGGGATCGACGATCGAGCCGTCGCCGAGCGCGCCGAAGCGAAGCAGGTCAGCGCCGAGACGACGTTCGCACACGATCTGGTGACCTTGGCGCAGTTGAGGTCTGCGGTGGAACGGAGCGCGGAAGCCGCGCACCGACGCCTGGTGAAGGACGGGCGCGGCGCACGCACGGTGGTGCTGAAGCTGCGGAAATCGGACATGAGCATCGTGACTCGGTCGGCGACGTTGCCGTACGCGACCGTGGACAAGCAGACCATCGTCGCGACGGCACAGCGTCAGGTGCTGGACCCGGTGGAACTCGGTCCGATCCGGCTGGTCGGTGTCGGCCTCGCCGGGCTGTCCACCGTGCAGCAAGGGTCGCTGTTTCCCGAACTCGATCACGAACCGGAGGACACGTCCACGTCGCCCACGACCACGGGCGAAATTGTGCCTTCGGTAAGAGAACCGCAGCAGAGGTGGCATCCGGGCATGGACGTGAGGCATCCTGAACACGGACACGGATGGGTGCAAGGGGCAGGCCACTCCGTGGTGACGGTTCGGTTCGAGACACGGTCCACCGGACCGGGTCGAGCCCGTACTTTCGCAGAGGGGGACGAGCAGCTCGTTGTGGCGGATCCACTGGACAGTTTGAAATGACAGTGACTCGTCCTGAAATGACGCTCTCGGCTACCGGCGAGTAGCGACGCTTCTTTCCGCCCGAGGCCTCCAATGGCATAGTGGAACAGCCGAGACCGGCCTCTATGTCCGGTTCACGTGAACGACTGAGCAGTACAACCGAAGGGATAAGCACTTGAAGCTCCGTAACACCCGAAAGGCCGTAGTCGCCGGCGTGGCGATCGCTGCTGCGCTGACGATGACCGCATGTAGCTCGGACGACGGTGGCGACACGACGACGACGACGTCGGCAGCTTCCACGACGTCCTCGGCGTCGGCGGCACCGGAGGCATCGGGCGATTACCCACCTGTGCCCACGGCTGAAGAGCTCAACGCCGAACTCGCTCGCGGTCTCGACCCGGCTGTCCCGGTCGAGGAGAAGGCGGCCCTCATCCAGGGCGCCGAGGAAGATCCGGGCCTCATCGAGCAGGTCGCGGCCGCTGCTGTGCAGAACGGCGCCACCGTCGAGATCACCAGTGTCGACGACCTCGGCGACGGCACCCTGAACACGGGCGCGACCTTGACCATCAACGGTCAGGCGAACCCGGGCAACTTCATCTTCGTTGCCGAGGACGGCGCATGGAAGCTGTCCAAGGAGAACGCATGTGGTCTCGTCCAGCTGGCGCAGCTGACCTCGCCTGCGTGCGCGTAGTCACCTAGCTTTTCGCGGTACCTCGAAGCCGGTGCCGTACTCCTCGTTCGGAGTGCGGCACCGGCTTTCGTGTGCCTTCGTCTCGGTCAGGACCCGAGGTCACCACGTATACGCTCGGCTGCTGCATCGGCGAGTGCGGTGAACGATGCCGCGTCGACGCCTTCCTGACTGGTGACGGACAGCTGGAACACGGTGTGGTCGACTACTGCGATCACTACGTCGGACACCAGCGTGAACCCTTCGCTGGTGGTCGCGAGCCGAAACGACGTCGACGCGTCACCTACCGGGGACTGGTCCCGAGCCGACAGCGAGAAGTCGACGTCGATCCCGTCGGCGTCCGTGCCCGTGTACTCGGCGCAGCCGACGAGCGTGTCCTGCACGGTGCGGAACGCCTCTCCAGCGCCTCCGGCACCGTCCTCGCCGCCTGCGTAACTGGCGGCGTCTTCGTCGATGGACGAGAAATTCGGTCCCGAGTACCTGACGTCCGCCACCGCCGATGCGCCCGCCGACTGCGTCCCCACAGCCGCGAGAACGTCGGCGCACTCCTGCGGCTCGGTGCCGGACCGATCAGGCGAGTCGTACTCCGGAGCCGGGTCCAGCCCGAGATCACGCACCGGGTCCGGCACCACCGCATACCCGTCGGGAAGGTCGCTGGGCGTCAGCATGCGGGATTGCAGATCTACGGAGTCGGTGACGACGGACCCGGAGAGAACGTCAGGGGCGTCGACGACCGTGACCGGAGCAGCCGGGGAAGTGTCGGTGTCGGCACCGGCGGCACCCGCGTCGTCCGTCCCACCGCAGGCGCCGAGGATCAGAAGAGCCCCCGCGCACACTGCGGCAGTACGTACCGATCCAGCTGCGGACCTCACTCCGACGCCCATTCCAGGGTGTCACTGATGTCCTGACGCAGAACCGTCGTGCCGTCGGTGTCGCTGTATTGCTGACTGCCATCGACGGTCACCTCTCCCGATACCGGAAGCGGTTTCGTCAGGTCGATGCGCAGAGTTCCGGTGCCGGACATCGTGTAGTTGTCGATCGCGAGTTGGCCGGCGTCGTCGGGCAGTTCCAGGGTCGTGGATTCCGGCGTCTGATCGATTCGCAGGTCGATCGTCAGCACGTCACCCTCCCGCGCGCGCAGAGTTGCGGTGGTCGTCTGATTGAGCGTCAGACCGCTGATGACTTGCTGTTGAGCCGTCCAGACCGCGCCGATTCCCAGATCTTCCTCGGGAAAGGAAATCGACCGGTACACCGCTTGGTTCAACGCTTGTTCTATTGCCGCACGTGCTGCGTCCTGTGCCGCGTCCGCAGGCGTGATGGACAGCGCGGTGACGGCCCCGCCGTCGGTCACGGTCAACCCGGCGCCGGAACCGTCGGCCGCGGCGAGCTGGTCCGTCAGACGCTGATCCGCCGACGTCGCGACCCCGATCGTGAGATCGACCTCGTCACCGCTGGCCCCCGACGCACGTGCCGTCAGCGGGACCGTCAGATTCGGCGTCGAGAAGTCCTGTACTGCCTGGTCGTCGATCTGCTGGGTGACGGTCGACCGCGTCGTCAGCCGTACCGACTGTTCGCCGGAGATGTTTCGCGTCACCGCGGTCCTGGGCTCGGCGCCCGGGTCGACGAGGGTGGTCGTCACCGGAGTCACCGGCAGCGACACACTCGACGTCGTGGCGGAGGTGTCCGTCTCCGACGATGCCTCGTCGTCGGACGACCCGCACCCCGCCAGCAGTGTGGTGGCGGCGACGGCCACAGCGAGAACTCGGATACGTCGAATCGGGTTTCGGGAAGGCGAGATCACGGGACCAGGCTACGGACACGCTCCGGCCACTTCACCGGACACCGTCGGCGAAGCCGTGCGCGTGCGGCCCGCCCGCTGACCCCTCGGTGTCGATCCGGGATTCGGCTGTGCCGGGGCGATGCGACATGATAGGGGGGTGAGTGACGACCGCCCGACCGATTCGACGAGCTCCGACCCGCACCGCGATCAGAAGGCCGAACCCGACGACACCGTGGTGTCCGGCACCGACGCAGACCCTGCCACCGGTGTGGCACCGAAGCCGCTGCGTACCAGGATGCTGGTCCTGATCGCCGTTGTCGTCCTCGCGTTCGACCTGATCACCAAAATCGCGGCCGTGCACTGGATCAAGCCGGGCAACCCGGTGGAGATCATCGGCGACGTCGTCACACTTCGGATGGTGCGTAATCCCGGCGCAGCGTTCTCGATGGCCACCGGCATGACCTGGCTTCTGACGATCGTCGCGGTATGCGTCGTCATCGGGGTGATCCGGATCGGCCGTACCCTTCGCTCTCCGTGGTGGGCTCTCGGCCTCGGACTCGTGCTCGGCGGGGCTCTCGGGAATCTCATCGACCGGTTCTTCCGATCGCCCGGACCGCTGCAGGGACACGTGGTCGATTTCGTGTCCATCGGATGGTGGCCGGTGTTCAACGTCGCGGACTCGTCGATCGTCTGTGGGGCGATACTCCTCGTCGCGCTGAGCCTGTTCGGATTCGAACCGAACGGTGAGCGGGCCACCACGTCGAAGAAGAATGCCGCAGCGAGCACCGACTCGGGAACGGCGGGACAGAAATGAGGGAATCGCGTTCCATGCCGATTCCCGACGGCTTGGACGGCATGCGGGTCGATGCGGGCGTCTCGCGGCTGCTGGGTCTGTCCAGGACGGTCGCGGCGACTCTCGCCGAGGAAGGGTCCGTCTCCGTCGACGGGTCGGCACTGGGGAAGTCGGATCGGTTGTCGGCGGGTGCGTACTTGGAGGTGCTGCTTCCTGAACCTGCTCGCGCGCTGACCATCGAAGCGGAGCCGGTCGAGGGCATGGAGATTCTCTATGCGGACGACGACATCGTCGCGGTCGACAAGCCGGTCGGGGTCGCGGCGCACGCGAGCGTCGGGTGGACGGGACCGACGGTGATCGGTGGGCTTGCTGCAGCGGGGTTCCGGATTTCCACGTCCGGTGCCCATGAGCGGCAGGGCATCGTGCATCGCCTCGACGTCGGGACGTCGGGCGTGATGGTCGTCGCCACGAGCGAGCGCGCGTACACGGTGTTGAAGCGGGCGTTCAAGCAGCGCACGATCGAGAAGCGTTATCACGCGCTCGTGCAGGGCCATCCGGATCCGAGCAGTGGCACCATCGACGCACCGATCGGTAGGCACGGCAGCAACGACTGGAAGTTCGCGGTGCGGGCCGACGGTAAAGCGAGCATCACGCACTACGACACCATCGAGGCGTTCCAGGCGGCCAGCCTGCTCGACGTGCACCTCGAAACCGGTCGGACTCATCAGATTCGCGTTCACTTCTCCGCATTGCGGCACCCGTGTTGCGGAGACCTCACCTACGGCGCCGACCCGAAGCTCGCCGACCGTCTCGGCCTGGAACGTCAATGGCTGCACGCCAAGACACTCGGATTCGCGCATCCGTCGGACGGTCGGTGGGTCGAGATCGAGAGCAAGTATCCAGCTGACCTCGAGCACGCACTCGAGGTGCTGCGCGCGGCATGACTCGGATGTCGGGTGCGGCAACGGCCGCGGCGACGGTCCTGGCCGCGGTGGTTCTGCTGTTCGCCCTCGGAACCGCGAATCCGGTGCCCCGGCCAGGGGTGAACACCGACACCCTCGGTCCGGACACCGGAGAAGCAGTGTCCGAGTACCTGGCGCGGGCGGAGGAGACGCTCGCGGAGGACTTCGCCGACCCGGACTCGGCGGGGAGCAATTCCGAGATGCAGTGGGCGTTGGTGTCGTTCGACGCCGAGGTTGCACCCGCGCGCGCGTACGACGCGGTGCAGGACGTACGGATCGCGCAGGTTCTGCTCCGAGTTCCCTTAGAGCGCGTCCAGACCCAGGTCATCTCCATCGGAGTGCCGGGAACCGAGGCGTCGGTGCTGGGCTCGGCGGCCGTGGCGGGGTCGAGACTTCATGGTTCGACCGGGCAGTGGGATCGCCAATCGCAGATCGATGCAGTGTCTTCCGCACGCTTGCTCGAGGGGTGCGAATGTGTCGTCGGGCTGATCGTCCGCGGCTCTTCGGAGCAACTCGGAACCGTCGACGCCGGGGATGGGGTTCGGGCGGTCGAGGCCTTGCCCGCGGACGCGATCGCAGGCCGATTCGCCGTGCGCGCCCTTCTTCCCGACTATGCGGACGTCGTCGGCCCGCTGCCGGACGACGGGCCCGTTCCTACTCCGTGACGTACGCCCGTTCGGCGGCGGTTACAGGCGCGGCGAGACCGTCGGCGCGCCGGGCCAGGGCCGACACGCGCGGGGGCCGGACACACCGAGAGCCAGGAATGCTCTGTCGGTTCGAGCGCTTAGAATCAGGTGCACTTCGCGCGCGGACATCTCGGCCCGTACGACCCGGCTCGATCTAGCTCGACCCAGTAGGAGACATCTTCGTGACTGACTCGTTCGTACATCTGCACAACCACACCGAGTATTCGATGCTCGACGGAGCGGCCAAGATTGCGCCGTTGTTCGCAGAGGCGAGTCGGTTGGAGATGACGGCGGTCGGTATGACCGACCACGGCAACATGTACGGCGCGAGTGAGTTCTACAACGAGGCGAAGAAAGCCGGCATCAAGCCGATCATCGGTATCGAGGCGTACATCGCGCCGGAGTCTCGGTTCAACAAGAAGCGTGTGCTGTGGGGTGACCGCAGCCAGAAGTCCGACGATGTGTCCGGTAGCGGCGCGTACACGCACATGACGATGGTCGCGGAGAACGCGACGGGTGTGCGCAACCTGTTCAAGCTGTCCTCTCTCGCGTCCATCGAAGGGCAGTTGGGCAAGTGGGCCCGGATGGACGAGGAGATCATCGCCGCGCATGCGGAGGGGATCATCGCGACGACGGGGTGCCCGTCGGGTGAGGTGCAGACGCGTCTGCGTCTCGGTCAGGACCGTGAGGCGCTCGAAGCGGCAGCGAAGTGGCGTGAGATCTGGGGTCCGGAGAACTTCTTCCTCGAGCTCATGGATCACGGTCTGTCGATCGAGCGTCGGGTCCGTGAGGGTTTGCTCGAGATCGGCAAGAAGCTGCAGATTCCGCCGCTCGCCACCAACGACTGCCATTACGTGACCAAGGACGCCGCGGAGAACCACGAGGCGTTGCTGTGCATCCAGACCGGTAAGACGCTCAGCGATCCCACCCGTTTCAAGTTCGACGGCGACGGTTACTACCTCAAATCCGCCGCCGAGATGCGGGCCCTCTGGGACGATCAGGTGCCGGGTGCGTGCGACAGTACGTTGCTCATCGCCGAGCGCGTCCAGCCGTACGACGATGTGTGGGCCCACCGTGACAGGATGCCGATCTTCCCTGTGCCGGAAGGCGAGACGCAGGGTACGTGGTTGGCCAAAGAGGTCGACAAGGGTCTGGAATGGCGGTTCCCCGGCGGTGTGCCCCAGGAATACCGCGATCGTGCCAAGTACGAGATCAGCGTGATTCTGGAGATGGGCTTCCCGGCGTACTTCCTCGTCGTCGGTGACCTCATCGCACACGCCCGCGACGTGGGTATTCGCGTCGGTCCCGGCCGAGGCTCGGCCGCGGGTTCTCTCGTCGCGTACGCGATGGGTATCACCAACATCGATCCGCTGCCGCACGGTCTGCTGTTCGAGCGGTTCCTCAATCCCGAACGTGTGTCGATGCCGGATATCGATATCGACTTCGACGATCGTCGCCGCGGTGAGATGGTTCGGTACGCGACGGAGAAGTGGGGAAGCGACCGCGTCGCTCAGGTCATCACGTTCGGCACCATCAAGACCAAGGCCGCCATCAAGGACTCGGCTCGTGTTCAGTTCGGGCAGCCCGGATTCGCGATCGCCGATCAGATCACCAAGGCGTTGCCGCCGCCGATCATGGCCAAGGACATCTCGGTCGCTGGCATCACCGATCCGGCGCATGAGCGGTACAAGGAAGCGACCGAGGTTCGTGCGCTCATCGATTCCAATCCCGATGTCGCGACGATCTACAAGACCGCGCGTGGCCTGGAAGGGCTGATCCGTAATGCCGGCGTCCATGCCTGCGCGGTCATCATGTCCTCGGAGCCGCTGACCGACGCGATCCCGGTGTGGAAGCGCGCGCAGGACGGCGCGATCATCACCGGTTGGGACTATCCCTCGTGCGAGGCCATCGGCCTGCTCAAGATGGACTTCCTCGGCCTACGCAACCTCACCGTCATCGGTGACGCCATCGACAACATCAAGAGCAACCGCGGGATCGAACTCGACCTCGACACGCTGGGGCTCGATGACCCCGCGACGTACGAATTGCTTGCTCGCGGAGACACTCTCGGCGTGTTCCAGCTCGACGGCAGCGCGATGCGTGATCTTCTGCGACGAATGCAGCCCACCGGCTTCGAGGACATCGTCGCCGTTCTGGCCCTGTATCGGCCGGGACCGATGGGCATGAACGCCCACAACGACTACGCCGACCGCAAGAACGGTCGTCAAGAGGTCAAGCCCATCCACCCGGAGTTGGAAGAGCCTCTCGCGGAGATCCTGAAGGACACGTACGGCCTCATCGTGTACCAGGAGCAGATCATGCAGATCGCGCAGAAGGTCGCCGGGTATTCGCTCGGACAGGCCGACATTCTGCGTCGCGCCATGGGTAAGAAGAAACTGTCGGTGCTGGAAGAGGCGTACGCAGGATTCCGTGAGGGAATGCTGGCCAACGACTTCTCCGAGCCCGCGATCAAGGCCCTGTGGGACACCATTCTTCCGTTCGCCGGATACGCGTTCAACAAGTCGCACGCAGCCGGATACGGTCTGGTGTCCTACTGGACCGGCTATCTCAAGGCCAACTACCCCGGCGAATACATGGCCGGTCTGCTCACCAGCGTGTCCGACGACAAGGACAAGTCCGCCATCTACCTGGCGGACTGCCGCAAGCTCGGGATCACCGTCCTGCCCCCGGACGTCAACGAATCCGAACTCAACTTCGCGTCCGTGGGCAAGGACATTCGGTTCGGTCTCGGCGCGGTCCGCAACGTCGGCACCAACGTGGTGGCGTCGATCATCAGGGCACGCGAGGAGAAGAGCAAGTACACCGACTTCTCGGACTACCTGAACAAGATCGATGCGACGGCCTGCAGCAAGAAGGTCACCGAGTCGCTCATCAAGTCGGGTGCGTTCGATTCGCTGAATCATCCGCGCAAGGGCTTGATGCTCATTCACGCCGACGCCATCGATTCGGTCATGGGCACGAAGAAGGCCGAGGCAATCGGACAGTTCGATCTGTTCGGCGGAGAGGACGCCGACGAGTCGATTTCCGCGGTGTTCAATGTTCGTGTCCCCGAGGACGAGTGGGAATCGAAGCACCGATTGGCGCTCGAGCGCGAGATGCTCGGCCTGTACGTGTCCGGCCACCCGCTGCTCGGCGTCGAGCACATGCTCGCGGCCCAGTCGGACACCAACATTCCTGCCATTCTCGAAGGCGATGTCAAGGACGGTACGCAGGTCACCATCGGCGGCATCCTCGCGTCGGTGAACCGCCGGATCAACAAGAACGGTCTCACGTGGGCGTCGGCTCAACTCGAGGACCTCGTCGGCGGAATCGAGGTTCTGTTCTTCCCGCAGTCCTACTCGGTGTTCGGCGCCGACGTGACCGAGGATTCGGTGGTTCTCGTCAAGGGGCGCGTGTCGGTACGTGACGATCGAATCTCCCTGATCGCCAACGACCTTGCTGTGCCGGACCTCTCGGCGGTCGGTGTCGCGAAGCCTCTCGCCGTCAGCCTCCCGACCCGTCAGTGCACGGCCGACAAGGTCGGAGCACTGAAGCGGATTCTGAAGAGTCACCCGGGCACGTCCGACGTGCATCTCCGGCTGGTCAGTGGGGACAAGGTGACGGCGATGAAGCTGGACGACAGTCTGCGGGTCACGCCCACGTCGGCCTTGATGGGTGACTTGAAGGCGCTGCTCGGACCAGGCTGCTTGGCAGGCTGATGCGTGGACGCTATCGGCGGACGGTCGCGCGGCGTTCGGCGAACAGCAGCGTCCACCACGTAACGACGGTGGCCGCAGCACCGGTCAGTACTGCCACCTGCAGCGACGTGGTGAATGCCAGAGCGCCGAGAAACACGAGGGCTCCGAGCACGAGCGCCTCGACCTTGTAGACCGGCCAGGCGGTCCCAGCGATGTCGACGGTACCGACATGAGTGCGCCGACGCGGGGTGGTGCTGGGAAGTGCGTAGGTCATGACGCTGACTCCTTCGGCAGTGCTGTTCTCCTACGTCAGGGTATACGCACAGAAGGATTCGGTCCACCGAACTTCTCTGTTCGATGTGCGTGTGCACGGTCGGTGGCGCGCCGGGCGGTACAGGTGTTGACTCGAGTGCATGCCATTGACAGGAGAGTACGAACCCAGCACATCCGATTGGGCACGCGAGCAGGCCGAACTGCTCGAAGGGTCCGGCGGTACCGAGGGCACCACGATGAACGGAATGCCAGTCATCTTGCTGACGACGCGCGGCAACAAGTCCGGCAAGCTGAGAAAGACGCCGCTGATGCGCGTCGAGCACAACGGGGAGTACGCGGCCGTCGCCTCGCTGGGCGGCGCGCCGAAGAACCCGGTCTGGTACTACAACGTGAAGGCCGAGCCGCTCGTGGAGTTGCAGGACGGAACCGATCGTGCCGACTACATCGCCCGTGAAGTGACGGGGGAGGAGAAGGCCGTGTGGTGGGAACGCGCCGTCCAGGCGTACCCCGATTACGCGGATTACCAGACGAAGACCGACCGCGAGATTCCCGTGTTCGTACTGTCGAGAGCATAGAAGGAGCCCGAAGAAATTGAGTACCGAGACTGTCGCCGATCAGATCGTCGGCCAACTGATCGAGGCCGGTGTCCAACGCATCTACGGAATTGTCGGCGACAGTCTCAACCCGATCGTCGACTCGGTTCGACGCAGTGGCGGTTCGAAGGCGGGTGGCATCGACTGGATTCACGTTCGCCACGAGGAAGCCGCCGCCTTCGCCGCTGCCGCCGAGGCGCAGTTGACCGGCAAGCTCGCAGTCTGTGCCGGTTCGTGCGGGCCGGGCAACCTGCACCTCATCAACGGCTTGTACGACGCGAACCGATCGGGCGCGCCGGTGCTGGCCATCGCGTCGCACATTCCCAGCGTGCAGATCGGTTCCGGATTCTTCCAGGAGACGCATCCGGACCGGTTGTTCGTGGAGTGTTCGGTGTACGCGGAGTTGGTCAGTACGCCCGAACAGGCTCCGCGAGTGGTCCACTCGGCGCTGCAGCATGCCGTCGGCAGGTCGGGCGTCGCGGTGGTGACGTTGCCCGGGGACATCGCGGACGAACCTGCGGCGCGCTCGGCGCCCGCGTACGTCCGCACCGGCAGGCCAGCGCTGGTGCCTGCGGACGAGGATGTTCGAGCGCTGGCCAGCGCCATCGACGAAGCCGACACGGTCGCGATCTTCGCCGGAGCGGGTGTCCGGGACGCGCGGCCCGAGTTGCTCGAACTCGCCGAGAAGGTGGGTGCTCCGATGGGGCACTCGTTGCGCGGTAAGGAGTTCGTTCAGTACGACAACCCCTTCGACATCGGGATGACCGGACTTCTGGGGTACGGGGCCGCTCACGACGGTATTCACGACGCGGATCTGCTGATCCTGATCGGCACCGACTTCCCGTACGACCAGTTCCTGCCGGACGAGGTACGCACCGCCCAGATCGACAGCGCCGCCGAGAACCTCGGACGCCGAACCAGCGTGGATCTGGCCGTGCACGGCGACGCGAAGAGCACGTTGGCCGCGTTGCTTCCGCTGGTGCAGCGCAAGGACGACCGTGGGTTCCTGGACCGTACGCTCGAGCGTCACCGCAAGCTGATGACGAAGGTCGTGGGCGCGTACACCAAGCCGGTGGGGCAACGCACTCCCATACACCCGGAATACGCGGCGTCCATCCTCGACGACCTCGCGGCGGCCGACGCGATCTTCACCGCCGACACCGGCATGTGCAACGTCTGGACCGCCCGCTACCTGAACCCGAACGGTCAGCGGCGCTTCATCTCTTCGGCGTTGCACGGATCGATGGCCAACGCTCTACCGCACGCGATCGGTGCGCAGGTGGCGTTCCCGACGCGCCAGGTCGTGTCGGTGTCGGGCGACGGCGGATTGTCGATGTTGCTGGGCGAACTGGTGACGGTGGCGATGTACAAGTTGCCGGTCAAGATCGTCGTGTTCGACAACTCGACGCTCGGCATGGTGAAGCTCGAGATGCTCGTCGACGGTATCCCGGACTTCGGCGTCGACGTGCCTGCGGTCGACTACGCAGCGGTCGCGGCAGCGCTGGGGATCTTCTCCAAGAGGATCGTCGAGCCGGGTGATCTGGAAGCAGGCCTTCGCGCTGCGCTCGAACACGACGGCCCCGCCCTGGTGGACATCGTCACCGACCCGAACGCGTTGTCTCTGCCCCCGACCATCACCGGCCAACAGGTCAAGGGGTTCGCTCTCGCGATGTCGAGGATGGTGATGAACGGAGGCGTCGGGGAAGCCGTGCAGATGGCGAAGTCGAATCTCCGGAACGTGCCGTTGCCGTCTCAGTTCTCGCCGCGAGGCTAGTCCCGATTGGTCGAGCACCCGCCGCTGGTGGCAGCATAGGTGGGTGTCCAACTCGCCTGACGTCTTCGCGCCCAGCACCGGTTCGTTCGCAGTGACTGCGGATGACATCGACATCGCTGCGCAGCGTATTGCGAAGGTCGTGGCCACGACGCCGTTGCAGTACTGCGAGCGGCTGTCCCGGGAGACCGGTGCCGTCGTCTACCTCAAGCGCGAGGATCAGCAGATCGTCCGGTCCTACAAGATCCGCGGTGCCTACAACCTGATGGCCCAGCTCACACCCGAGGAGCTCGCAGTCGGTGTCGTGACGGCGAGTGCAGGCAACCACGCGCAGGGTGTCGCGTTCGCGTGCCGGGCGATGCAGGTGCGCGGCCGAATCTACGTGCCCGCCAACACGCCCAAGCAGAAGCGGGACCGCATTCGAGTGCACGGCGGGGATTTCGTCGAGTTGATCGTCACCGGTGACACGTTCGACGCCGCCGCGGCAGCGGCCGCCGCGGATGTCGTGCGCACCGGAGCGACCATGGTTCCTCCCTTCGACGACGAGCGGACAGTGGCCGGGCAGGGCACGATCGCCGCGGAAATCGTCGAGCAACTGGGTTCTGCACCGGACACCGTCGTCATGCCGGTCGGCGGCGGGGGATGCATTGCCGGAATCTCGACCTATCTGCGTGAACGCGCACCGGGTACGGCGCTCGTCGGCGTCGAGCCGTCGGGTGCGGCGTCGATGACGGCGGCGTTGGTGGCCGGGGGTCCGGTGACGTTGTCCGACATCGACCCGTTCGTCGACGGCGCTGCCGTGCGCCGGATCGGTGACGTCCCGTTCGAAGCGCTGCGTTCGCTCGGCGCCGAGGTCGTGTCGCACGCGTCGTTGCCGCTGGTGGCGATGCCGACGTTCCCGTCGCGCGATGAGGGCGCGGGCCCATTTCTGATGACACAGATCGACGAGGGTGCAATCTGCACGGCGATGCTCGAGCTCTATCAGAACGAGGGCGTGATCGCCGAGCCGGCGGGGGCGCTCAGTGTGGCGGCGTTGACACAGATCGCGGTGGAGCCGGGGAGCACCGTCGTCTGCCTGATATCGGGCGGCAACAACGACGTCTCGCGGTACGGCGAGATCCTCGAACGGTCACTCGTTCACCTCGGTCTGAAGCATTACTTCCTCGTCGACTTTCCTCAGGAGCCCGGTGCCTTGCGCCGTTTTCTCGACGAAGTCCTGGGGCCCGACGACGACATCACTCTGTTCGAGTACGTGAAGCGGAACAACAGGGAGACGGGTGCTGCGTTGGTCGGCATCGAGCTGGGCGTGGCCAGCGGCCTGAGTGCGCTTCTCGAACGGATGCGGGCCTCCGGGTTGACCGTGGAGCAGCTCGAGCCGGGTTCGCCCGCGTATCGCTACTTGACCTGATCCGACCCGAGCAGGCGCTCGACCACTTTCCGGTGGAGGTCGGCGTCGACGGGCGGAAGTTCGAGCAGGGCGCCGAGGTAGATTCCGTCGCCGACCAGGCGCACGATCTCGGCGTGCACCTCGTCGGGTATCTCGGTGCGCAGGCTCTCGTCCCACAGTCGCATCATGTCGATGACCGCCTGATGGATCTCGCCGGGGTTGCCGTCGACGCTGCGGAGGGCGGCGAGGGTCGATCTGTACAGCGCCACCTCGTGCTCGGCGATGCCCTCGGGCGGTTGCAGGTACCACCGCGCGACGGTGGTACCGCCTCGCTCGGCCTCCGCACGTTGTAGATCGGCCTGCTCGCCGAGGCGTCGAACCATGGCCGCGATCATCGTGTCCTTGGTCTTGAAATGGTAGAGAAGGCCGCCTTTGGAGACGTCTGCCTTGGCTGCGACGCTTTCCAGGGTGACCTTCGTGACTCCTTGATCGAGGAGCATCTCTTCGAGGGCGTCGAGAATGCGATCGCGTGTGTCGGATGCCATGTGCGTCACCCTACCCAATTTCGCTTTACCGGCTGGACGGTTCACTGCTACTCTCGGTCGCTGTACCGGCTGGACGGTTCAGTCGAGGGTGAGAGCATCGAGGAGTGACGAAGTGAAAGACATCAGCGTCGGACCCGCCGCGCAGGCGCAGACCCAGCGGGCGACGCCGAAAGACTGGCTCGGTCTCGTCGTACTGGCGTTCGCGGTTCTCTTGATCGCGGTCGACGGTACGGTCCTGGACCTGGCGCTACCGTTCATCAGCTCGGATCTGTCACCGTCGAGCAACCAACTTCTGTGGATCATCGACGTCTACTCGTTCGTACTGGCCGGGCTGCTCATCACGATGGGCACTCTCGGGGACCGGATCGGACGACGGAAACTCCTGCTCATCGGTGCTGCCGGATTCGGAATCGCGTCCGTCGTCGCGGCATTTGCCACCAGCCCGGAAATGTTGATTGCCGCTCGCGTGCTGCAAGGTGTCTCGGGCGCGACCTTGATGCCGGCCACTCTCGGTCTGATCAGGACGATCTTCACCGATCCCCGCCAACGTGTCATGGCGATCGGTGTGTGGGGCGCAATGGCAGGCGGCGGCGCAGCGGCCGGACCACTGGTCGGCGGATGGTTGCTCGAGCACTTCTGGTGGGGCTCGGTGTTCCTGATCAACATCCCGGTGATGCTCGCGTTGATCGCATTCGGTCCTCTCGTGATACCGGAATCGAAGGATCCGAACCCCGGCACGTTCGACCTGATCAGCTCGGGATTGTCGATGGCCGCTCTGGTTCCGTTGGTCTACGCGGTCAAAGAGACCGCGGCCCACGGCATATCCGCCGTCAACGTCGGCGCGGCACTGGTCGGTGTCGGTGCAGGCGTTCTGTTCGTCCGGCGGCAGAGGCGGCTCGACGACCCGATGATCGACCTACGGCTGTTCTCCAACCCCGCCTTCTCGACGGCGGTGTTCACGAACTTCCTGTCGGTGTTCGCGCTGGCAGGCGTGCTCTTCTTCGGCGCCCAGTATCTTCAGCTCGTGCTGGGCAACAGCCCACTGGAAGCGGGCTTGCTACTGCTGCCAGGCACGGCGTCGAGCATCGTGACGTCTCTGGTGGCCGCGTACCTCGTCCGTATCTGGTCTCCGGCAACGGTGCTCGGCGCAGGACTTGCCGCTGCTGCTGTCGGTGCTGCCGTGCTGTTCGGGCTACGCGTCGACGGCGGCCCGGCACTGTTCATCATCGGCTTCGTTCTCGTCGGCGCGGGCGCGGGCACGGCACTGACGTTGACGTCGGACCTCGTCGTCAGTTCCGTCCGTCCCGAACGCGCCGGTGCGGCGTCCGCCGTGTCGGAAACGGCATACGAGTTGGGGATCGCGCTGGGCGTGGCCGTTCTCGGCACCGTGGTCATGTCCTACTTCCGCCGAGGGCTCGACGTCTCCGGCCTCGATTCCGAGCGCGCGGCGTCCGCCCAAGAGACACTCGGCGGCGCGGCTGCAGTCGCGCGTGACCTCCCGGCGGAGCTGGGAACGGCCCTGACCGAGTCGGCGCATGCAGCGTTCGTTCAGGGCATGCACACGGCGTCGGTGGCGACGGCCGCCGTCATGGCAGCGACCGCCGTCTACGTCGTCCTTCGGCTCCGCCGGAAGTAGAAACAAGCTCGGCTCCGCCGGAAGTAGAAACAAGCTCGGCTCCGCCGGAAGTAGAAACAAGCTCGGCTCCGCCGGACGTGACAACCGAGCCTCGGCCGCGTTGCTCAGGACGTTTCGAGCACCGCGAACGAGTGACCTGGAACGCGTGTGGCGGAGCCGGTGTCGTTCGACGTCGGCTCCTCCCACGACAGCATGGTGCGACCCCCGACCGGAACGGTCACCGTGGAATCGGACAGGTTGCACACGACGGCGAGCGATCCACGGTGCAGCACGATCCACTGCTGGTCCTCGTCGTAGTCGACCTTCAGATTCGGAAGCCACGGATCGGTGAGTTCGGGCCGCGCACGCCGCAGCGACAACAGATCCCGGTAGACGGTCAACAGCCGGGCATGATCTCCGGTGCCCAGTTCTGTCCACTCCAACTTGGACCGGAGGAACGTGTCCGGGTCCTGCGGATCCGGGATGTCTTCTTTGTCCCAGCCGTGCTCGGCGAACTCGGATTTGCGGCCCTCGGCCGTCGCTTCGCCCAGCTCGGGTTCCGGATGCGAGGTGAAGAACTGGAACGGGGTCGACGCGCCCCATTCCTCGCCCATGAACAACATGGGTGTGTACGGAGAGGTGAGAACCAGTGCGGCTTTCACGGCCAGCTGACCCGGGCTGAGGTAGAAACCGGGCCGGTCACCGACGGCTCGGTTACCCACCTGGTCGTGCGTGGTGGTGTACGTGACGAACGAGCTCGCCGGGACTCGGCGCGTGTCGAGCGGCCTGCCGTGGGTTCGACCCCGAAACGTCGAGTACGTGCCGGCGTGGAAGAAGCCCTGGCGCAACGTGTTCGCGAGCCCCTTCAGCGATCCGAAGTCGCCGTAGTACCCCTGACGTTCACCGGAGACAGCAGCGTGGATTGCGTGGTGGATGTCGTCGTCCCACTGCGCGTCGAGCCCGTACCCGCCGCCGGAACGCGCGGTCACCAGCGTGGGATCGTTCAGGTCGCTCTCCGCGATCAGCGTCAGCGGTCGGCCGAGGTG
Organism: Rhodococcus sp. RS1C4; assembly: GCF_002258225.1. Lineage (NCBI taxonomy): Bacteria > Bacillati > Actinomycetota > Actinomycetes > Mycobacteriales > Nocardiaceae > Rhodococcus > Rhodococcus sp. RS1C4. The sequence continues at coordinate 132,817 of NZ_NOXZ01000039.1, forward strand.
CGCCGAGAGCCGACGGGTGTCGACGGCCAACTCCTCGAGGAGATGGACGGCGGTGTGATCGACGATGGCGTGCACCGCGTCGAGCCGTAATCCATCGATGTGGAACTCGGAGAACCAGCGCAGAGCATTGTCGATTGCGTACCGACGCACCACACCGGACTGAGCTTCCGCGTAGTTGATGGATTGACCCCAGGTGTTGGCGCCCTGCGTCATGTACGGGCCGAACCGTTCCAGGTAGTTGCCGGACGGACCGAGGTGGTTGTACACCACGTCCAGCACCACCGCGAGGCCGCGAGCATGGCACGCGTCGACGAAGCGCTGCAGACCGTCGGGGCCGCCGTATCCCTCGTGAACGGTGTACCAGAGCACACCGTCGTACCCCCAGTTGTGGGTACCGTTGAATCCGTTCACCGGCATGACCTCGACGAACGTCACGCCGAGGTCCACGAGGTGGTCGAGGCGTTCGATCGCCGCGTCGAACGTACCCTCGGACGTGAACGTTCCGATGTGCAGTTCGTAGATCACCCCACCCGGCAGTTGACGACCGGTCCACGACGAGTCCGTCCAGCCCGACGGATCGAGCGTGTGCAGCTGAGACGGCGCGTGCACGCCGTCCGGCTGCCGCGGCGACCGAGGATCGGGAATCACCGCCGGATCGTCGTCGAGGACGAAACCGTACCGGGCATCGGGGGAGGCGTCGACGTCGGCGTGCCACCAGCCGCCGTCACCTCTGGTCATCGCATGGACGGTGCCGTTCACGTCCACGCGCACCGTGGTGGGGGTCGGAGCCCAAACTTCGAAACGATGGGTCATGCGTCACGTTCTCCTGACGTATCGCTCACGGTGATCTCACGCACGAGCACAGCAACGGGCAAGGACGACAGCAGTGTGTCGGCCTTGACTACGCCGTGGTACTCGTTGTCGGTCAAACGATCTCGCCACCGGCCCGCCGGCAGTGCAATCGTCGTCGACCCCCAGCTGCCCGAATCGAGCCCGAGGGAATGTCGGGTGGCGACGGCGATCACGTCCGCGGCTGCAGCAACGGGGCCACGGGCGAATCCCACGATGTGCGCTGCTGACGAACCTTGCGCGTACACCGGCGCGTACGTTCCGCCGACGAAGCTGTCCGGGCGTTCACGCCTCAGGTGCAGGGACTCGCGGACGACCGCGAACTTGGCCGATCCGGACGAGTCCACCACCGTCGACGACGGAGCGGACAGATGCCGACGTCGAACGTCGTAGTCGATCAACCGACGGTTGTCCGGGTCGACGAGCGAGTCCTCCCAGAGCTCGGTGCCCTGGTACACGTCGGGCACTCCCGGTCCGAGCAGATGGAGCAGTTTCTGGCCGAGTGCGTCACTTCGTCCGTGTGGGTCGAGCCGTGCGACCAGCATGGTCACCGAGTCGGCGACCGAACCGCTCATCACGGAGTCGAGCCACGAATGCACCGATGCCTCGAACGCCTCGTCGACGTCGGTCCATCCCGTACGGGTGCCGGCTTCACGCATGGCCTTCTCCGCGTACGCGTGGATTCGCTCGCGTAGTTCGGCGGAGACGACGCCGTCGGCGGGCCACACTCCGAACAGGTTCTGCCACAGGAACAGTCCGGTCGCACCGTCCGGACTCGGGGCGACCTCCTCCCAATCCGAGATGCACCGCGACCACAGTTCCGGTGTCTGCGACAGCACCCCGATTCGGGCCCGCACGTCCTCGCCGCGTTTGGTGTCGTGAGTGGACAGTGTCGTCATCGCCGCGGGCCACCGAGCCGCTCGCTCCGCATTCGCAAGATGGAACTGAGCGGGGGAGATCCCGAACTCCGCCGGGTCACCGCCGACCTCCTGCAGCGAGATCAACCGAGCGGCGCGGTAGAACAAGCAGTCCTCGACACCCTTCGCCGTGACCGCACCGCACACCTGCTCGAACCGCACCGCCGATTCGCCGTCGGCGATCAGCGCAGCGGTCACCGCATCCAGTGCGTCGACCAGGGCGGGTTCGGCGGCCCCGACGTCGCCGACGACTCGGCCGACCGTCCCGGCCAGCGGCCCGTAGTCCGACCGGTAGTACGGCATCCGGGCCACCACGGCCACGATCGCCGCGGTGATCGACTCGAACGGTGCGTCCGAACCGGACTCGCGCACGACAGCGCGCGCCAGCCGCCTGACCTCCGGAGCCAGATCGCCCTCGGCGACAGCAGTTTTCAAGTCGCGCTCCGCGGCATGCAACCACTGCGCGTCCCCCGGCGCTCCGCCCCGCGAACGAGACAGCTCGGTGAGAGCCTCGGCACCCGACGGATCGACGAAGACACCGCCGAGATCGGCCAGAGCGTCGTATCCGGTGGTTCCATGCACCGGCAACGCGGGATCCAGTGGCTCGCCGCGCGCCAATATCTTCTCGATCACCAGCCAACGATCGGGGCCGATGAGTTCGCGGAGCTCGGTGAGGTAGCCGGCGGGATCGGCCAATCCGTCGGGGTGGTCCACGCGGAGACCGTCGACCAGCTCGTCGGTGATCCAACTGGCAACCTGGACGTGCGACGCGGTGAACACGTCGAAGTCCTCCTGCCGAAGACCGGCGAGGCCGTTGACGGAGAAGAAACGCCGGTACCCGACGAGACCGGACTTCCAGTCGACGAGGCGATACGCCTGCGCGGCATGGACTGCCTCGGCGTCCTCGGTGCCGACTCCGTCAGGGATGGTGCCGGGTCCGTCGGAGAGGGTTCCGGCGGCGATGGGGAATCGGTGCTCGTAGTACGCGAGCAACGGCGTGTCTCCGGACCGGTCGATCGTCAGGGCCGCGGTGTCGTCGGCCGATCCGAGGACGGGCAACGCAATCTTTCCGTCGGCTCCGTTCTCCGACGCCCAGTCGATGTCGAAGTACGAGGCGTACTCGGAGGCCTTCCCCTTGGACAGCACGTCCCACCACCACGCGTTCTGCCGCGGATCGTCGACGCCCACGTGATTGGGCACGATGTCGACGATCACGCCCATGCCACGCGAATGCAGTTCAGCGACCAGCGCTTCGAAGCCTTCGCGCCCACCGAGCGGTGCGGACACCGAGGTGGGGTCGATGACGTCGTACCCGTGGGTCGAGCCGTCGGTGGCTTCGAGGATCGGCGACAGGTATGCATGGCTCACGCCGAGATCGTCGAGGTAGTCGACGATCCGGCGGGCGTCGGCGAAGGTGAACCCGTCCCCTCGCAGTTGAAGTCGATACGTACTCGAGGGAATCGGCCGCGGGGGATGGGACACTGGTGTCAGTCCGTCTTTCGTAGAACGAGGAGTGACCGGGCGGCCACCTCGACCGGTGTACCCGCTTCTATGACATTTTCACTCACCCCGGTGAGGATTGCCGTGTTCAGTGCGACCGTCCACTCCTTGGCGTACTCGCCGTCGGGGGTCAGGAACTCGATGGTTTCGTGATGGGCGTTGAAGCACAACAGGAACGAGTCGTCGACGACGCGCTCGCCTCGCTGATTCGGCTCGGGAATGCCTTCGCCGTTCAGGAAGACGGTCAGGCTCTTGCCGAATCCGCTGTCCCAGTCCTCGGGTGTCATCTCCTCACCGGCCGGGGTCAACCAGGCGATGTCGCGGGCCTGCTCGCCGGTGCGAATCGGCCGGCCCTCGAAGAACCTGCGGCGACGGAACACCGGATGGTCGTTGCGCAGCGCGATCGCGTTCTTGGTGAACTCGATCAAGTCCGCGTTGGTCTCGGCGAGCGACCAATCCATCCATGCCAGTTCCGAATCCTGGCAGTAGACGTTGTTGTTTCCCTGCTGGGTTCGACCTAGTTCGTCACCGTGCGCGATCATCGGCGTGCCCTGACTCAGCAGCAGAGTCGCCATGATGTTGCGGATCTGACGGGCGCGCAGGTCGAGTATCTCGGGGTCGTCGGTCGGGCCTTCGACACCGCAGTTCCACGAACGATTGTGGCTTTCGCCGTCGTTGTTGTCCTCGCCGTTGGCGTCGTTGTGTTTCTCGTTGTAGGACACCAGGTCGTGCAACGTGAACCCGTCGTGCGCGATGACGAAGTTGATACTCGCACCGGGGCGACGACCGGTGGCCTCGTACAGGTCGGAGGATCCGGTGAGTCGTGATGCGAACTCGCCGAGTGTGGCGGGCTCGCCGCGCCAGTAGTCACGGACGGTGTCGCGGTACTTGCCGTTCCACTCCGTCCACAGACCGGGGAAGTTACCGACCTGGTAGCCGCCCTCGCCGACGTCCCACGGCTCGGCGATCAGCTTGACCTGGCTGACGACCGGATCCTGTTGGACCAGATCGAAGAAGGCGCTCAGCCGGTCCACGTCGTGCAGTTCACGAGCCAGCGTCGACGCCAGGTCGAAGCGGAAGCCGTCGACGTGCATCTCGGTGACCCAGTAGCGCAGCGAGTCCATGATGAGTTGCAACGTGTGCGGATGGCGGGCGTTGAGACTGTTACCCGTGCCGGTGTAGTCCATGTAGTGGGCCGAATCGCCGTCGACGAGGCGGTAGTACGCAGCGTTGTCGATTCCCCGGAAGCTGATGGTCGGGCCCATGTGATTGCCCTCGGCGGTGTGGTTGTAGACCACATCGAGAATCACTTCGATACCGGCCGCGTGGAACGCACGGACCATCGCCTTGAACTCGGTCACGGCCGCGCCCGCCGTCGGGTTCGACGAGTAGTCGGCATGGGGCGCGAGGAAGCCGAACGTGTTGTATCCCCAGTAGTTCCGCAGTCCCTTGTCCAGCAGTGTCTGATCCTGCATGAACTGGTGCACGGGCATCAGTTCGATCGCGGTGATGCCCAGATTCAGCAGGTGGTCGATGATCGCCGGGTGGGCGAGCCCTGCGTAGGTTCCGCGCAACGATTCCGGAACGTCGGGGTGCGTGATCGTCATGCCTTTGACGTGCGCCTCGTAGATCACCGTCTCGTGATACGGCCGACGCGGTGCGCGGTCGTTCTGCCAGTCGAAGAACGGATTGATGACCACCGTGGTCATCGTGTGGCCGAGGGAATCGTGCTGCGGAAAATCGTCGCGTGGTGCCTCGTCGTGCGCGATGGGATCCGGCTCGACGACCTCGAGGTCCGGATCCGCCAGATCCGCGTCGTCCTCGTACGGCTTCTCGTCCGGAGCCGCGGCCTCCTCGGGCTCGGGAACGTCGAGGCTGTAGGAGAACAGCGAACGGTCACCGTCGAAGTCACCCTCGAACGCTTTGCCGTACGGGTCCAGAAGCAGCTTGCTCGGATCACAACGATGACCCGACGCCGGATCCCACGGACCGTGTACTCGGTAACCGTACTTCTGGCCGGGGATCACCGACGGAAGGTACGCGTGCCAGACGTAGCCGTCCGACTCCTCGAAACGGATACGAGTCTCGGTGCCGTCGTCGGCGATGAGGCACAGATCCACGGCTTCGGCAACCTCGGAGAACAGCGCGAAATTGGTACCGACACCGTCGTAGGTGGCTCCCAGCGGATACGCGGACCCGGGCCAGACTTCGATCGCGGGTGATTCGTTGGGTGCTTCGACAGACATGAAGGAAACCCTACTGTGGCCGGATCGAACCGGCTCACCACCAACCCGTCGCCGACGCCATCTGCCGCCCCAACTCGCTGGTCAGAGTGCGTACGTAGGTAGCGGTGAGGTGATGTTCGTCGCGGTAGATCAGTACGTTGCCCTCGATGACACGGCAGACCGGACCGTCGCACAGAGCGTTCGAGAGATCCAGGGGGTACACCGTCGGAAGCCGGAAGGATGCCGCGAGAGCTGGGTTGATCGGCCCGAGTGCGTTGCCTCGCTCCATGCCACACGATGTCGCGTTGCCGCCGTCGGCCAGGCAATCGATGGCCCGGTACGCGATGCCGTCACGTTCGAGCCACGGATTGTCGCGGATACCGAGGACGGGGATGCCGTAGGCCGACAGCTCGTTCCATACCTGCACGTACCAGTCGGGGGTGACGTCGCCCGGGCCGTCGTCCCTCGGCCGCGTCGCGGTGGTGAACACGTAATCGGGTCGTATCTGCGCGAGATCGGACAGTACCGTCTCGGTCCAGTCCAGGCAGTCGGGGTATTCGCTGTCGCCGAGCATGGGCATCGTGCCGAGGGTGAGTGGGCAGCCCATCTTGAGATAGGTCACGACGCGGAACCCGTGTTCGCGGCCGAGTAGATCCAGTGCGGTGATCCAGTGCTCCGCGTGGGAGCTACCGGCAAGTGCGATGGTCCGGTTCGCGGTCGTGTCGCCGTACTCGCAGCTGATCGCATCACGCGTCTCGAAGTCCGCGATGCAGCCTTCGACGGTGGTGATCGGCAGATCTTCCGGTGCCGAGAACAGCGCGGGACTGACCGGTGCGTCCTCGGCGACGATGCCGTCGGTGAGTTCGAGAGCGCCCGGATGAGTGATCGGGTCGACGGTGTCGTTGGCCTGCAGGTCCGCGACCGATCTCTGGATGTAGTAGTTCCATCCGGCGGAACCGGCCACGAGTGCGAGGGCAAGGACCGCAGCGGTGCCCGTCACCGCGAGGCGTGGAATGGATCGGGCGGGCGCCTGCACCGGCTTCTCGACGAGGCGAACGGTCAGCATCGCCAGAAGCACGGACGCTCCGATGATGCACGCGCCGGTGAGCAGGTCCGCGGTCTGTTCGCCCGTGTACGCGAGGGTGAAGATCAGAATCGGCCAGTGCCAGAGATACAGAGGAAAGGCTATCGAGCCGAGCCACAGCCCGAATCGCGTGCTGAGCAGCGCTGCGACAGGCGTGTCGGGTCCCGCGAGCACCAACGCGAGTGTCGCGAGTACGGGAAACAGTGCCCAGGGGCCCGGGAACTCCTGCACACCGTCGAAGATGAATCCGCACGCGACGATCGCGGTCAACCCGGCCGCCGCCAGTGCCGTGCGGGCTGTCTTCGACGGCCACGATGCATCGGCCCCGTCGTGGACGGGTGGTTTCGCGGCGTACATCGCTGCGACGGCCGCCCCCAGCAGGATCTCCCACAGTCGAGCGCCCGTGTCGTAGTAATTCCAGGATTGGAGCCGCGACGTACCGTCTGCGGCGTAGACGAAGGACAGCAGTGCCGCGCCGACGAACAGCACCAGGTAGACACGAGGATCGGGGCTGGGTCGCGATGCTCCGCGTGACTTGCGAAGAATCCAGGAGAGCCCGAAGACGACGGCGATGGCGATCAGATAGAACTGGAATTGGACCGCAACGGACCACAGGTGTTGGACCGGGCTGACCGTCGGGTCCGCCGCCAAGTAGTCCTGTGAGGTCCACGCCAACTCCCAGTTGGCGAAGAAGAAGACGCCCGAGACCAGCTGATTTCCGATGTCGACCCATCGCGTGCGCGGGAGCAGAACGATCGTTGCGACGGCCACACCGGTCAGGACGAGCACGAGCGGGGGGCCGAGCCTGCGCAGGATGCGGGCGACTCGACGGAACGGATCGATCGATCCACCCGCGCGGGCGGTGCGAATCAGCGAGGCCGTGAAGAAGAAGCCCGTCAAGGTCAGGAAGACGTCGACACCGCCGGAGACGCGTCCCATCCAGATGTGGAAGACGACGACCAGAGCGATCGCGACGCCGCGTAGACCGTTGAGATCCTGCCGCACTGCCGGTCGTGGGTCGGCCGCCCGAACCGGGGGAGCAGCGGGCACGGAAGTGCCGGCAGGTTGGTACTGGGCGTGCATAAGAGGGTGAAAGCTCCGACGGTCGACGAATACGGGGACGCAGTGCAGTTCTCGAGGCAAACGATACTGTGCCTGAACCCCGGGTGAACAATCAGCCAGCGGCTGCGGGCAATCGGTGGATCGCGTCGACGAGTGGTGCCAACTCGGGAATCTGCTCGGCCGACGACAGTGAGCTTTCCAGAACCTCGTCGTGCGTGGGGCGTGCTCGTTCCAACAGCGCTCGGCCGTCGGTGGTCAGTTCCGTGTAGATGCCTCGACGGTCGTCCTTGCACAGCACTCGTGTGAGGATGCCTCGATCTTCGAGTCGATTGACCAATCGAGTGGTGGCGCTGCTGCTCAAAGCCGTTGCACGTGCCAGTTGCTGCATCCGCATATGCCACCCGTCTTGCCGACCGAGCGCGTCGAGGACTGCGTACTCGACCACCGAGAGTGTGTGCTCGGCCTGCAGTGCGCGTTCGAGTTCGGCCTCGATGTGCGCGTGGAGCGCTGCGAGTGTTCGCCATCCCTGGGCGCGGATGAGGGATGAATCGTCGGCGATTCCCACTGTGTCCTCCTCGAAGCCTGTCGAAAGTTCAGTCGGAGTTTAGCAGCTTGCGCAGTTATAAGGCGTGTGCAACTATTTATGACGCGTCTGCAACTAAGTGCACGCGCTAGCTATCGGCGAACGCATCGATCTAGGAGAAACTGCATGCCGCTCGGACTGCTCGCACTCGCCATCGGAGGGTTCGGTATCGGACTCACCGAGTTCGTGATCATGGGGCTACTGCCGGAAGTCGCCGCGGACTTCGGAGTCACCGAGGCCGTGGCGGGCTGGCTCATCACCGGCTACGCGCTCAGCGTCGTCGTGGGGGCCCTCGTGGTGACGGCACTCGTCACCCGGTTTCCGCGCAAGAACGTTCTGGTCGCATTGATGGGACTGTTCATCGCGGGCAACCTTCTGTCCGCGATCGCCGGATCGTACGAGGCCATGATGCTCGGCCGTGTCGTGGCAGCACTGTGTCACGGTGCATTCTTCGGAATCGGAGCCGTGGTCGCAGCAAGTCTCGTCGAGCCCGCGAAGAAGGCAGGCGCTATCGCGATGATGTTCGCCGGTCTGACCGCAGCCAACGTTCTGGGAGTACCGTTCGGAACCCTGCTGGGTCAGACCTACGGCTGGCGTTCGACATTCTGGGCCATCACCGTCATCGGGGTTGTGGCGTTCGTCGGCACCATCACTCTCGTCCCGGCGAAGACGGACTCCGAGACTCCAGGGCATCTGCGGTCCGAGCTGCGTGCGTTCGGACGCCTACAGGTGTGGCTCTCGATCGCGATCACGATCCTCGGTTACGGCGGTATGTTCGGGGCATTCACGTACATCGCCTTCACACTCACCGAGGTCAGCGGGTTCACCTCCGGCTCGGTGCCGTGGTTGCTGATTCTGTTCGGCGTCGGACTGTTCATCGGCAACTACCTCGGTGGCAGGGCCGCGGATCGTAACCTCACCGCGACGTTGCTGACGTTGCTCGCAGCGCTGACCGCTGTGCTGGTGTTCTTCGCGTTCTCCGCGGAAAGCCAGATCGCAACCGTGGTGTCCCTGTTCCTGATGGGCGTGTTCGGCTTCGCCACGGTCCCCGGCCTACAGATGCGCGTGATGGCCTTCGCCGACGACGCACCGACCATGGCGTCGGGAGCCAACATCGCGGCCTTCAATCTCGGGAATGCTCTCGGTGCATGGATCGGCGGAGTGACGATCACTGCAGGGCTGGGATACACCTCGCCGATCTGGGCGGGCGCGGTCATCACCGTGGCCGCTGTGGTCGTGCTCGTGGTGGCCACCCGACTGCAGCATCAGCGCTCGATGGTTCGGATCTGATCCGACGCCCCACCCTGACGGCAATGGTCCCGAGCATAACGCTCGGGAACATTGCCGTTCAGGAACATTGCCGTTCAGGAACATTGCCGTTCAGGAACATTGCCGTTCAGGAACATTGACGTTCAAGAACACTGCCGTTCGGGACCACGGTCAGTTCGTTCGGCCTTCGTTCAGCTGATGGCGTCCGCTCGATGCGGCAGTTTCCAGCCCGGGCGAACGAAGTGGCAGGTGTAGCCCGTCGGGTAGTTCTGCAGGTAGTCCTGGTGCTCGGGTTCTGCTTCCCAGAACGGGCCTGCCGGCTCGACCTCGGTGACGACCTTGCCCGGCCACAAGCCGGAAGCGTCGACGTCCGCAATGGTGTCCAACGCGACTCGCTTCTGCTCGTCGGACGTGTAATAGATCGCCGAGCGGTAGCTCAGTCCGACGTCGTTGCCCTGGCGGTTCTTCGTCGACGGATCGTGTATCTGGAAGAAGAACTCCAGCAGGTCGCGGTACGAGATCAGACTCGGATCGAACACGATCTCGACGGCTTCGGCGTGCGTGCCGTGATTACGGTACGTCGCGTTGTCCACGTCGCCGCCGGAGTAACCGACCCGAGTCGACAGAACGCCCGGTCGGTGCCTGATAAGTTCCTGGGCTCCCCAGAAGCAGCCTCCGGCGAGAATGGCGGTCTCGGTGGTTGTACTCACTGCTGCGCTCCTTCGTCTGGCGTCGATACTGTGTCCGACTGTGCGTCGTCCGACTGTGTGTTGTCCGACTGTGTCGTCGTGTCGAACTGTGCGCGGTATTCACCGTAGCCCTCGGCTTCGAGGCGATCCACCGGCACGAACCGGAGGGCAGCGGAGTTCATGCAGTAGCGAAGGCCGCCCTGGTCCTTCGGGCCGTCCTTGAACAGGTGGCCAAGGTGCGAGTCGCCACCGGAGGAACGAACTTCCGTGCGGACCATCAGATGGCTGAAGTCGCGCTTCTGCACTACCGATGTCGCGTCGACGGGTTTGGTGAAACTCGGCCATCCCGAGTGGCTCTCGAACTTGTCGAGTGAGGAGAACAACGGTTGCCCGGTCACGACGTCGACGTAGAGGCCCGGCTCGTGGTTGTCCCAGTACTCGTTGTCGAAAGCTCGCTCGGTGCCTTCCTGCTGTGTCACTCGGTATTGCTCGGCCGTCAGATTCTTCAACTGCTCGGAATCCTTGGCGTAAGAACGTGTCATCGGTGTCCTTCCTGCTGTCACCGTCGGCCGTCACGGCCACACCATGAGTCAACAACGCTCACCTGTCGATATTCCGGTGCCCGTATCCACGTCGGGTGTTCAGTAGGCTGGCCGCGGCAAGGGCTCACGCCCACCGGCATCCGGCAGTAGGGACGAAACGAAGATGGCATCGGGTACTGATCGGTTCTGGAAGGTTCTGGGGCGCTCCGCGCAGAAGGGCCAGGCCCGGTCACGGTCCAGCGTCGACAACGCAGCCGGACACGCCGAGTGGGCGAAGGGCCTGTCGGACGAAGATCTGAAGGCCGCGGCTGCCGACGCAACTGTGTCGGACGCAGCCAAGCTCGACGTTCCGCGCTACCTCGCACTGGTCCGTGGGGCATCGTCGCGCGCGCTGGAGCTGCAACCGTTCGACGTTCAACTCCTGGCTGCGGTGCGCATGCTCGCAGGCGATGTGGTGGAGATGTCGACGGGCGAAGGCAAGACCTTGTCCGGGGCCCTCGCTGCGATCGGCTACGTGATGGCCGGGCGCCGCGTCCACGTCGTGACCATCAACGATTTTCTGGCTCGACGCGACGCCGAGTGGATGGGGCCGCTGTACGAATTACTGGGCTTCACCGTCGGTTGGATCTCCGAGGGCTCGTCCGCGGCCGAGCGACGAGCTGCATACGCGTGCGACGTCACGTACGCGTCGGTCAACGAGATCGGCTTCGACGTTCTTCGCGATCATCTCGTGGACGACGCCGCCGATCTGGTCACGCCCGCACCCGACGTCGCGCTGATCGACGAGGCGGATTCGGTGTTGGTCGACGAGGCGCTGGTTCCACTCGTGCTCGCCGGTTCGGTGAAGGGCGACGTTCCGTCGGATCGTGTTTTCGACGCCGTGAAGCTTCTGCAGAGTCGAACCGACTTCGACACCGATGCCGACGGTCGCAACGTCTTCCTCACCGATGCCGGTGCGGAGAAACTGGAGAAGGAACTCGGCGACATCGACCTGTACGCGGAGAACCACGTCGGATCCACCCTCGTCGCGGTCAACGTTGCTCTTCATGCCCAGGTTCTCGTCAAGCGCGACGTGCACTACATCGTGCGCGACGGACGGGTGCAGCTGATCAACGCATCTCGCGGACGTGTCGCGGAGTTGCAGCGGTGGCCCGACGGTCTGCAGGCGGCCGTGGAGATCAAGGAAGGCCTGACACCGACCGAGACCGGCGAGATTCTGGACACCATCACCGTCCAGGCCCTGATCGGTCGATACGCCACGGTGTGCGGAATGACCGGCACCGCGCTTGCTGCGGGCGAGCAGCTCAAGAAGTTCTATTCGCTCGGCGTGTCCGTCGTTCCGCCGAATGAACCCAACATTCGTGTCGACGAAGCCGATCGTGTGTACGACACGTCCGAGAACCGCAATGCCGCCGTCGTCGCGTTCGTCGAACAAGCCCACGAGACAGGCCAACCGATTCTGATCGGTACGCACGACGTCGCCGAGTCCGAGGTCTTCTCCGATCTGCTGGACAGGGCGGGTGTACCCCACGTCGTGCTCAACGCCAAGAACGACGCCGAGGAGGCGGCCGTCGTCGCGCGGGCCGGTGAGCGGTCGGCAGTGACGGTGTCCACTCAGATCGCCGGGCGCGGAACCGATATCAAGCTCGGTGGTCCCTCCGGCGGGGGGAAGGAAAAGGACGAGGTCGCCGAACTCGGTGGTCTGCTGGTGGTCGGCACCGGCCGACACACGACCGAACGGCTCGACAACCAGTTGCGGGGCCGAGCCGGGCGGCAAGGCGATCCCGGCCGCTCGGTGTTCTTCTCCAGTTGGGAGGACGAGGTCGTGACGGCGAACCTCGGTCCGAAGGATCAGCCGAAGAAGACCGACGACACCGGACTCGTCACGGCGAACGGTGTGGCGGCGAAGATCGACCATGCGCAACGCATCGCCGAGGGGGCCATGGTCGAAGTGCACTCTCGGACATGGCGTTACAACCAGTTGACGGCGCAGCACCGCGACATTCTGGATCGTCGGCGAGCGTCGTTGCTGACCACCGGCGAGGCGCTCGAACTTCTCGAATCCGCAGCGCCGGATCGAGCGGCCGAACTACGCGAGACGGTGTCGGAGGACGTGTTGACGGTTGCAGCACGCCGCATCGTGCTCTTCCATCTCGATCGGTCGTGGTCCGAGTACCTTGCTCATCTCGCCGACGTGCGCGAAAGTATCCATTTGCGCGCGCTCGGGCGCGAGAATCCGCTCGACGAGTATCACCGGATCGCAGTGGATGCGTTCAGGGAGGTGTCCGACAAGGCGATCGAGCATGCTCGTGCGACGTTCGAGTCGGCCGAGATCACCGAGAACGGCATCGATCTCGGCAAGAGTGGACTTGCCCGACCGTCCTCGACGTGGACCTACATGGTTCACGACAACCCGTTCGCCGGCAACACTGCGAACAGCGCGGGACTCGGCCCGATCTTCGGCGGTTAGGACAGTCGCGCTCGGTCTCCCAGGCGTGCTCGGACGCCGTCGACGAACAGGGTCAGTCCGAAATCGAAACGGCTTGTCGGGTCCGGGCTTTCGAACAGAGGCGATGCGGATTCGGTGAGCGCTCCGGCCGAGTCCATCTGCATGCGTGCCTGTTCGTCGACGGTCTGGCCGAGCACGTAGTAGAGCACTGTGTCCGCGGCCAGTTCGGATTCAGCCCGACGCAATCCGGCCCGTATGCACACCGCTGCAATACGTTCCCGGATGCGGTTGGTGACCAACCGTGACGCGTACGTCGCGGCGACCAACTCCGCACCGTCGCGGTGCGAGAGCAGCGCATTGCGTAGGCGATGGGCCAGTTCTCGCAGTTGGTCGTCCCAGTCGCCGGCGTCCGTCGCGGCGTCGACGTCGGCGAGCAGGGTGTCGGCGATGGCGCCGAGCAGAGTCTGCTTGTCCTTGAAGTGCCAGTACAGCGCGCCCGGCTGCACGTGAAGTGATGTCGCGAGGCGGCGCATCGTGAGATCGCCCAGGCCGTATTCGTCGAGGATCGCAATGGCACCGTCGAGGACGTCGGCTCTGCGCAGTTGCACTCTTCACTCCTTGTCGGTCCGCTCGACTTTGACAGTAATCGACGCCGAGTATAGCTTGAACGCCGTTCAACTTGAACAGTGTTCAAGGCTAAATTCGAGCCGCAGTCGGCGAACCTCAGGAGTTGCTCATGACGCACGGATCGGTAGGCACGGGGTCGAGCCTGCAGGAGCCGTCCGGTAGGACGGACGTTCTGGAGACCGCACGGGTGCAGGTGCTGGCGGACGGTATCGGGTTGGGGCAAGCTCAGGTGCTCGAGGTCCTGCGGCTGCCGGAATCGCGGTTGGAGGACCTTCTCGCTCTTGCGCACGACGTCCGCATGAAGTGGTGCGGGCCGGAGGTCGAGGTCGAGGGGATCATCAGCCTGAAGACGGGTGGTTGCCCCGAGGACTGTCACTTCTGTTCGCAGAGCGGGTTGTTCGAGTCTCCGGTTCGCGCGGCACGGCTGGACATCCCGAGCCTGGTCGAGGCGGCGAAGCAGACCGCGAAGACGGGCGCGACCGAGTTCTGCATCGTCGCAGCGGTCCTCGGGCCGGACGACAGGCTGCTTGCCCAGGTTGCCGCGGGGATCGAGGCCATCAGGAACGAGGTCGACATCGACATCGCGTGTTCGCTCGGCATGCTCACTCAGGAGCAGGTCGATCGATTGGCAGGCATGGGTGTTCACCGCTACAACCACAATCTCGAGACGTCGCGGTCGTATTTCCCCAACGTGGTGACGACGCACACGTGGGAGGAGCGCTGGGAGACACTGCGAATGGTGCGCGACGCGGGGATGGAGGTCTGCTGCGGCGGGATTCTCGGGATGGGGGAGTCGCTGGAACAGCGGGCGGAGTTCACTGCGGATCTCGCGGCGTTGGAGCCCGACGAGGTGCCGTTGAATTTCCTCAATCCGCGTCCGGGCACCCCGTTCGGGCATCTCGATGTGCTTCCTGCGTCCGAGGCGCTGCGTGCCGTTGCCGCGTTCCGTCTGGCGCTGCCGAGGACGATTCTGCGGTTCGCCGGCGGTCGCGAGATCACTCTGGGCGACCTGGGGGCACAGCAGGGAATTCTCGGCGGTATCAATGCGGTCATCGTGGGCAATTACCTGACCACTCTCGGTCGACCGGCCGAACAGGACCTCGACCTGCTCGGTTCGCTGCAGATGCCGATCAAGGCACTGAACTCGACCATCTAAGGTGGACGGGGTGATCAGTGCCGCGCTATTCGACGCTTACACCGGTCGGCCTGTGGTGCCAGGTGTCGCACAGGTGCTCTCGCCTGCGGTTGCCCTGGGCCTCGAGCCTCCTCGATTCTGTGTGGAGTGCGGCCGCCGAATGGTGGTCCAGGTGGTGCCCGACGGATGGACCGCGGAATGCTCCCGGCATGGAGTCACCGATTCGACGTTGCTGGGCAGGCGTTGATCGTGACGGGGCAGTTCGACGTGCCGACGACCGCGAGGTGGCGGGTGCTCGGTGTTCCGATCGCGGTGTCGGTCCTCGTCGGTGTTCTCGCCGGGATCGTCTGGGCGTTGCTCGCTCCGGCCGAGAGGTTCGTCGTGGTTGCCCCCGGGCGTGGAGCCGCTCTGACCGGTGAGAGCCTGCATCGATTCGATGCGCTGGCGATGGCGGCCTGTGCGGCGATTGTTGCGGGAATTGTTCTGCCCGTTGCGGTCTGGGCGTGGACGGCAGTTCGGGGTCCGCTGCAATTCGCGGGTATCCTCATCGGTTCGATACTCGGATCCGGGGCGATGCTGGGCGTCGGTATCGCTGCCGCACGGTGGGTTCATCCCAGGCCCGACGATCCGGCGACGGGCTCCGTCGTTGCAGTCGCACCGGGATTCGAATCGCCGTTGCTGCTGGTGGTGCAGCCCCTCGTGGCGTCGCTGGTGGTGCTCCTGTTGGTTGCGATGAACCCGCACGACAATCTGCGGTTCACTCCGCTGGATCACGACGGCGACCCCGACGGCGGCGAGGGCGGCGGCGACCCCGCCGGCGCGCCGGAGGGCGAGTTCTTTCTCGAGCGCGACCGAGCCTGAGGTCAGGTCGGAGGCCGCAGGGCCGCGAATTCGTCCGTGACTCTGATCGACGATTCCGCAAAGCGGAAGAGTGCGGGAGGTCGACCTCCGGTCCGGCCCGACGGCGAGGTTCGACCGGTCGGTTCGATCACTTTGCGCCGGCCGAGCACGCGTTGGAGGTTGGTCGCGTCCACGCTGTATCCGAGTGCTGCGGTGTAGATTTCCCGCAGCGTGGACATCGCGAATTCGACGGGTGCCAGCGCGAAGCCGATGTTCGTGTAGGACAACTTGGCGACAAGACGGTTGCGCGCGTGTCGCACTACGGTTCCGTGGTCGAACGACGTCTCCGGTAGGCGGGCCACGGGGTGCCACGCTGTGTCGGGTGGCAGTCGGGGGTCGGACACTATCGGGACAAGTCCGAGGAAGTTGGATGCGATTCGTCTGTCGCCCGGTACGCGCTCGGGGTCGCTGAACACCGACAACTGTTCGAGGTGCGCCACCGTGCGCACGTCGACCTTCTCGGCGAGTTGTCGCCGCGCCGAGGTGGGGAGGTCTTCGTCGTCGCTCAGTACACCGCCTGGAAGCGACCACGAACCCTTCTGGGGATCGAGCGCACGTTGCCACAGCAGCACGGCCAGTTCCGGCGCCTGGCCTGCGGCGAAGCTGCGAACCTGGAATACCGCGATGAGAACTTCGTGGACGGTGCTACGATGTTGCATGTTTTCGATTGTAAGTCGAAAACCTGAAGGAAGTAAATCCGGACGAAGTACGCCGGACCGACACGTTCGCTGGAAACGCCGGCGGCACTACCTCGGCCGGACGATCGATGAAGGAGTACCGCCATGGCGAGCAGGACGAACGGGCTCGGGGCCAGTGGTTCGGCAGTGATCAATTCTGCCGTGATGGATTCCGCCGCGACTGCGGCTCTGTGGGCGGGCGCGGCCGGCATAGTCGACGGCCCCGGCGGCTACAGCGGGGTGGAACCGACCGAGGAGTGGGCGGCCGAGGTGAAGCGTCTGGCGCGCCGTCGCGGTGCGACGATCCTTGCGCACAACTACCAGCTTCCCGCCATCCAGGATGTCGCGGACCACGTCGGTGACTCCCTGGCGCTGTCGCGGATGGCCGCCGAGGTTCCCGAAGAGGAGATCATCTTCTGCGGTGTCCACTTCATGGCCGAGACCGCGAAGATTCTCAGCCCGTCGAAGACGGTCCTCATTCCCGATCAGCGTGCCGGATGCTCGCTGGCCGACTCGATCACCGCGGACCAACTCCGCGAGTGGAAAGCCGATTACCCGCACGCCGTCGTCGTGTCCTACGTCAACACCACGGCCGAGATCAAGGCCCTCACCGACATCTGCTGCACGTCATCGAACGCTGTCGAGGTGGTCGAGTCCATCGATCCGAGTCGCGAGATTCTGTTCCTTCCCGATCAGTTCCTCGGAGCCCACGTCAAGCGGGTCACCAAGCGCGAGAACCTGCACATCTGGGCAGGCGAGTGCCACGTGCACGCGGGCATCAACGGTGACGAACTGGCGGAGAAGTCGAGGGCTCACCCCGACGCCGAGTTGTACGTTCACCCCGAGTGCGGTTGTGCCACGTCGGCTCTGTACCTCGCGGGTGAGGGCTTCGTCACGGAGGACAAGGTCAAGATCCTGTCCACGGGAGGGATGCTGGATGCCGCCCGTGCGACGGGAGCCAAGCAGGTTCTGGTGGCCACCGAGATCGGCATGCTGCATCAGCTGCGCCGTGCCGCACCGGAAGTCGACTTCCAGGCGGTCAACGACCGGGCATCGTGCGGTTACATGAAGATGATCACTCCTGCCGCGTTGCTGCGCTGCCTCGTCGAAGGAAAGGACGAGGTGCACGTCGACCTCGACACGGCGCACGTGGCGAGCAAGTCCGTCCAGCGGATGATCGAGATCGGCACGCCGGGCGGCGGCGAGTGACGACACCCTCGGGGGCTGCACGGGAGGCCTCGGCCGACATCGGGTCCCGGGAGGCCTCGGCCGACATCGGGTCCTGGGAGGTGTCGGCGGACCTCGTCGTCGTGGGAGGCGGCGTCGCGGGTCTGAGTGCGGCACTGTCGGCGAGCAGACGCGGGCTTCGCGTGCTCACGATCGCCAAGGACGGACCGCCCGGGACCGCGACTCAGTACGCGCAGGGCGGCATCGCTGTTCCCGGATCGGGCGGGCAGGCCGCGATCGACTCGCACGTGCGAGACACGTGCGGGGCCGGCGGCGGACTGTGTGACGTCGAGGCCGTCAGGTCGATCGTCGCGAGCGGTCGTGATGCCCTCGCGACGCTGCAGGAGTGGGGTGCCGTGTTCGACCTCGGTGCCGACGGTCTGCCTGCGCGTACGCGCGAGGGTGGGCACTCGGTTCGGCGGATCGTGCACGCCGGGGGGGATGCGACGGGAGCCGAGGTCCAGCGAGCGTTGACGGTGTCGAGTCGCCAGGCCGACGGGCACGTCGTGATGGCCGGACGAGTGGTCGAGGTTCTGACGGTGTCGCGGCACGTCGTCGGGGCGCTCGTGCTGTCCGGTCGAGGTTACGGAGTCGTCCATGCGCCTGCGGTTCTGCTCGCGACGGGCGGTCTGGGGCAGCTGTTCTCGTGCAGCACCAATCCGGCAGGGGCGACGGCCGACGGAATAGCGCTCGGTCTCGATGCAGGCGCGGACACGGCGGATCTCGAGTTCGTTCAGTTCCATCCGACGGTGCTGTTCGCCGCGGGCAGTACCGGGCGCAGGCCGCTCGTCAGCGAAGCCGTGCGAGGCGAGGGTGCTGTTCTGGTGGATCAGGACGGTGTGCGCTTCATGGCCGGAAGTCACCCGATGGCCGATCTCGCGCCGCGTGACGTCGTGTCGCGTGCGATCGCCGAGCGGCTGCGCGCAACCGGTACCGACCATGTTCTGTTGGACGCCAGGATGATTCGGGACTTCCGTACTCGTTTTCCGACGGTCACCGCCTCGTGCCTCGCTGCGGGAATCGACCCGGCCCACGACCTCGTTCCGGTCGCACCGGCAGCTCATTACTCGTGCGGAGGGCTTGTCACCGATGTGTGGGGGCGCACGTCGGTGACCGGTTTGTACGCGGCCGGGGAGGTGGCGCGGACGGGGCTGCACGGAGCCAATCGGCTCGCGTCGAACAGCCTGCTCGAAGGTCTCGTCGTCGGTGAGCGCGTCGGGCAAGCAGCGGTCGAACGACTCGGATCGCCGACCCCCGAGGTCGACGTGTCCGTGCCCACCGCCGCCGCGGTTCCGCGAGAACGATTGCAGAAGACGATGACTGAGTGCGCCGGTGTGGTGCGTGACGAGGGTGGTCTTCGCGTCGCCGCGGAGGTTCTCCGAGAATCCACCACCCGCGACGTGGTCGACGGGACGGCGCTCGAGGATTCGGCGCTGACAGCGGCGGCGTCGGCTCTCGTTCTCGCGGCGAGCCAGCGCGCCGAGAGTCGGGGATGCCACACCCGGGCTGACCATCCCGAAGTCCGGGACGATCTGCTGGGCAGTTTCAGAATTTCCAGGAACGAGGAGGGTGTGCTCGAATCGACGTTCGAGGCCTGCCTTTCGCACGTGACGACAGGGGTGAGCTGACAGTGAACGCGCTGATCGAACAGGGACTCGATCCCGACGAGATCCGGTCGATCGTCCGCACCGCGTTGGCGGAGGACCTGAGGTACGGGCCCGATGTGACCACGACTGCAACGGTTCCTGCGGAGGCGCGCGCAACGGCGACAGTGGTGTCTCGGCAAGCGGGCACCGTCGCGGGAATCGACGTGGGTCTTCTCGTTCTCGACGAGGTGTTGGGCGTGGACGGGTACACGGTCGAGGATCGAGTCGTCGACGGCACCGAAGTTGTTCCCGGACAGTCGGTTCTGACCGTCACAGCGCCGACGAGAGGTTTGCTGACCGCCGAGCGCACGATGTTGAACCTGGTGTGCCACCTGTCCGGAATCGCGACCGCGACTGCGGCCTGGGTCGACCAGGTCGCCGACACCGACGCGAAGATCAGAGACAGCCGAAAGACGTTGCCCGGCTTACGGACGCTGCAGAAGTACGCGGTGCGCGCAGGCGGTGGAGTGAATCACCGAATGGGGTTGGGTGACGCGGCGTTGATCAAGGACAACCACGTCGCAGCAGCGGGATCGGTCGTCGCGGCGTTGCAGGCCGTCCGCGACGCGGCACCCGACATCGAATGCGAGGTGGAGGTGGACAGCCTGGAGCAACTGGACCAGGTACTGGCCGAGAACGTCGAGTTGGTCCTGCTGGACAACTTCGCTCTGTGGCAGACGCAGATGGCCGTCCAGCGCCGAGCCGCACTTTCTCCGCAGACCAAGTTGGAGTCCTCCGGTGGTCTGACGATCGACGTCGCCCGCGACTACGCGAAGACCGGAGTGGATTTCCTCGCGGTCGGGGGGTTGACGCACTCGGTGACGGTGCTGGATCTCGGGCTCGACATGTAGACGGTGGCCGTCTTGTAGATTCGAATCCGATGTCAGAGATACAGAGCGTCCGCCTCGACAGCTGGATCTGGGCGGTCCGGCTGTTCAAGACCCGCTCGGCAGCGGCCGCCGCGTGCCGTGCGGGTCATGTTCGGGTGAACGGCACCCCGGCGAAACCCGGTCTGCGTATCGGCGTCGACGACGAAGTCAGACTGCGCGTGGAGGGACTGGAGAAGATCGTGGTGGTGACCCGCCTGATCGCCAAACGCGTCGGAGCGCCGGTAGCCGCGGAATGCATGATCGACCGCAGTCCGCCCCCGCCGGCGAAGGAAATTCTGGCCTCACAGCCTCGACGTGACCGGGGCGCCGGAAGGCCGACCAAGCGGGACCGTCGCGACCTCGACAAGCTGCGCGACCTCGATCGCATGCGGGACCTCGAGCGCCACCACGGAGCCTGACCGAGTCAGCGCTTGGGACGCTTACGCGGCCCCGCCTTGCGTGGTGCTTTCCCGCTCTGCGTCTTCCCTTTCGGCGCTGCGGGCTTCTTGACCTGATTCGGCTTTCGGGTCTGGTCCGCTGTCTTGCCTCGAGAGCTGCGCGCCGATCTGCCGCGGACGATACCGAAGAATTCCTCGACGTTCTCGGTGTTCTTGTCGCTCGGCCAGGCGAGCGCGACCGTGGATCCGGCCACCCCGTCCACCGGCCGATACACGAGATCCTTCCGAGCGTGCAGCCGCGCGATGGACTGAGGGACGATGGCGAGCCCCAGACCGGCAGCGACGTATTCGACAAGTTCCGAATTGGACCCGATGTCCGGGATCGGGAGGGCCGTACCGTCGGCGATCTCGGTGGCGACTGCCGCCCACTCCGGTATCTCCTCGGGTGACTGCAGGAGGTGCTCGTCGGCGAGATCGGTCACCGCGACCCGGTCGAACGCGGCTACCGCGTGATCCTTCGGCACGACGACCACAGGGACTTCTTCGTACAGCGCAACGACACTCAGCCCGTTCCGATCGACCGGCAGCCGAACGAAGCCGGCGTCCACGGCATCGCTTCTGAGCAAGTCGAGCTGGGTGTCGACTGTGGTGGGGACCAGCTCGAGGGTGATGTCCTCGAATCGCTCGGCCCAGATCCGGCTCCACTTCGTCGGGGTCACGCCCTCGGTGAACCCGACAGTGAGGGTGGCGACTTCGGCGGCCTTGCGCGCGGCCTCGGCGCGGAGTCTTGTGTCGTCCTCGGCGACGCGAGCCCGGGCGGTCACGAGAAACTCCCGGCCTTCGGCGGACAACTGGGTCGGGCTCACGCCGGGACGAAACAGTGGGTACCCGAGTTCTGCTTCCATGTCGATGACAGCCGCGCTGAGTTTCGTCCTGGCGATGTTCAGCTTCTTCGCCGCGCGTGCGAAGTGCAGTTCCTCGGCCACGGCGATGTACCAGCGGAGCACCTGCACGTCGAAATTCACGTGGTCAACACTATGCGAGAACCGGCGAGAGCCCGGACGGTGGCATCGAGCACTGCGTGGGGAAGATAGGCTGTGCGGGTGAGCCCGGAGAAGAATCAGCAGAACATGAAGCCCCTGACCGCGGCGAACAAGCTCGGCATCTACCTTCCTGCGGCCCCGCAGGAGTTTCAGTCGACTCCCGTGAGCCGCTCCGAACTCGACGCACTGAGGCAGAATCCGCCGCAGTGGTTGGCGGACCTGCAGCAGCACGGCCCGTTCCCGAAGGACGTCATCGCGCGCAAGCTCGGGATTTCCATCGCGGGACTCGGCAGGTCGGGCGTGACCGAAGCGCTGACGTCGGAACAGATCGAGACGTTGCTCGCCGACAAGCCGGACTGGCTCGTGAAGGAACAGCGGCTGCAGAAGGAAGTGCGAGCCGAAGCCGAACGCGTCAAGGCGAAGGAAGAAGCGCGCCGTGCGGCCTCCAATCGGCCGCAGAAGCTCCGCTGACCAGAGGCACAGAAGCTCCGCTGACCAGAGGTATGGAAGCTCCGCTGACCTGATTACGGGCTGAGGACGCCGTCGAGATAGAGCCAGTGTCCGTGTTCGCGAACAAATCGGCTGCGCTCGTGTAGAACTCCGTTTCCGTCGGGGTGCCGGTAGAAGGCACTGAACGCGACGACGCCGTCGGAGTCGAGCAGCCCACCGGAGCTGGTGTCGTCGATGTCCAGCCGGTACCAGCGCTGCTCGTCGTCCAGGGTGAGCTCGTCGGGCCTGGTCGTCGGGTGCCACGTTCGGAGCAGGTACTCGGGGTCGCGGACTGCGAATGCGGTGTACCGCGACCGCATCAGTCGTTCTGCGGTGGGTGCGTGCGTGGTTCCTGCGAGAAACGGTCCGCAGCAGGCGTCGAACAGGTCGCCGCTGAGGCAGGTGCAGGTGGGGCTCACTCGCCGACCACGGCGACGTCGTAGGTGCCGAGTTCGTGTTCGTCGCGGTGACCTTCGTCTCGAATCCAGGTGTTGGCTTCGAGAAGGGTGTCGAAGGTCCCGAGCGCCGTGACGGTGTCGCCGTCGGGCGATTTCATGAGCACTTGATACTTCCTCATGGTGTTGACTCCTGCCTTCAGATCGGGTTTGCCCTGCGGATGGTGGCCAGGAACGTGGCTGCGACGAAGAACAGGCCCGCGAACGTCCTGTTCATAGCGACCTGCTGACGGTGCGAGCGCATCAGCTTCAGCACTCGCGAGGCGAGTGAGGTGTAGCCGGTCATCACGAGCATGTCCACGGCAACCATCGTGGCAGCGATGATCATGTACTGCGGCAGAAGTGGATGTGCCGGGTCGAGGAATTGTGGGAGAACGGCCAGCATGAACACCACTGCCTTGGGGTTCGAGGCGTTGACGAGGAAGCCTCGTCCGAGCATGGCGACGCCCCGGTCGGCGACGCCGGGGGCGTTGTCGATGTCGGTCGGACCCGCCCGCCATTGCCTGATTCCGAGGTAGACGAGATAGGCGACGCCGAACCACTTGATCGCCGAGAACGCCACCGCCGACCCCGCGAGGACGGCGCCGAGGCCGACCGCGACGATTCCGATCTGCAGCAGCAACCCGATCTGCAGACCGACGATGTTCCAGTAACCGCGTCCCAGTCCGTAGCGGAGGCCGGTGGACATCGAGGCGATGGCGCCCGCGCCGGGCGAGAGGCTGATCACTACTGCCGCGCCGAGGAACGCCAACCAGACGTGCATGCTCATGGGACTATTGAACATCAGGAGTGGTTGCGGCGATCGTGGGTACTGAACCGGTATGGCTTCCATCGAAACGATCGATCAAGGTGACCGCGTCGTGGCTCGTCGCACCGTCGTGAATGCGCCTTCGTCCGAGTTGTTCGCTCTCGTCGCGGATCCGCATCGGCACGGCGAATTGGACGGGTCCGGCACCGTGAAGGACACGGTCCGCGGGCCGAGCCGTCTGACGCCCGGAGCGAAGTTCTCCGTCGGCATGAAGCAGTTCGGAGTTCCGTATCGGATCACCAGCACGGTCACGGATTTTCGCGATGACGCGGATGTCAAGGTCATCGAGTGGCAGCATCCGATGGGGCACACGTGGCGTTGGCAGTTCGAGGAGACCGAGCCGGGTCGTTCCGCTGTGACCGAGTCCTTCGACTACAGCACGGCGAAGGCTCCGAAGCTGCTCGAGGTGTTCAAGATGCCGCAGAAGAATGCGAAAGGCATCAGTTCGACGCTCGCACAGCTTGCCCGCAAGTACGCCTGACTTGAGCACCTCGTCACCGTCTGCAGGACGTGCGGGGATAACCGATTGGCACCGGCACTATCCTTGAGGATCGACAACCGTCACTTCTCGTCGTTTCGCAAGGAGTCCTTATGCCTGCCCGCATCGAGCTCGCCCGCGTGGATCTACGCGGCCGAACTCCATCCACCGCCGAACTACGCGGCGCGCTTCCACGAGGTGGAGTGGATGTCGATGCGGTGTTGCATCAGGTTCGTCCCGTCGTCGAGGCGGTGCGGGAGCGCGGCGTCGAGGCGGCGCTCGAGTACTCCGAACAGTTCGACGGTGTTCGTCCGGAGCGTGTGCGCGTTCCCGCCGCGGCTCTGGAGAAGGCACTGGCCGAACTCGACCCTGCGGTTCGTGCGGCGCTGGAAGTGGCCATCGAGCGCACTCGAATCGTGCACGCGGACCAGCGTCGCACCGACACGGCCACCGAGGTCGTTCCGGGCGGAACGGTCACCGAACGGTGGGTTCCGGTCGAGCGCGTCGGTCTGTACGTGCCCGGCGGAAACGCGGTGTACCCCTCGTCGGTGGTGATGAACGTCGTTCCGGCTCAGACCGCAGGTGTCGGTTCGCTGGTGGTCGCGTCCCCACCGCAGAAAGAGTTCGGTGGGTTGCCACACCCCACGATCCTCGCTGCCGCGCAACTGCTCGGTGTCGAAGAGGTGTGGGCCGTGGGCGGCGGCCAGGGAATCGCCTTGCTCACGTACGGCGGCACGGACGTGGACGGCACCGAACTGGAACCGGTCGACCTGATCACCGGTCCCGGCAACATCTACGTCACGGCAGCCAAGCGCCTGTGCCGTTCTCTGATCGGCATCGATTCCGAGGCAGGTCCCACGGAGATCGCCGTGCTGGCCGATTCCACTGCCGATCCGGTGCACGTCGCGGCGGACATGATCAGCCAGGCCGAGCACGACGTGATGGCGGCCAGCGTGCTGGTGACTACCAGCACCGAACTCGCGGATGCGGTGGATCGTGCGCTCGACGCCCAGCTGGAGTTCACCACGCACGCAGAGCGCGTCGCGACGGCGCTGTCCGGTAAGCAATCCGGCATCGTGCTCGTCGACGACATCGATCAGGGATTGGCCGTGGTGAACACGTACGCAGCCGAGCACCTCGAGATCCAAACAGAGGACAGCCGGGCCGTGGCTGCTCGTGTGCGCAGCGCAGGCGCAGTGTTCGTCGGCGCCTGGTCGCCGGTCAGTCTCGGTGACTACTGCGCCGGGTCCAATCACGTTCTGCCCACCGCGGGTTGCGCGCGTCACTCGTCGGGTTTGAGCGTGCAGACGTTCCTGCGCGGAATTCACGTCGTGGACTACTCGGAGGCGGCGTTGAAGGATGTTGCAGGCCACGTGATCGCCCTCGCGAACGCCGAGGATCTTCCGGCACACGGCGAGGCGGTCCGGTTGCGATTCGAAGGGTTGTCGAAGTGAGCGGCGTCATCGGATCGAGCGTCTCGATGGACGAGTTGCCGTTGCGGGAGAGCCTGCGAGGCAAGACGGCATACGGAGCGCCGCAACTGTCGGTTCCGGTGCAGCTCAACACGAACGAGAATCCGCATCCTCCGACGCAGGCGCTCGTCGACGACGTCGCGGAGTCCGTCCGGGTGGCCGCGGCCGAACTGCATCGGTATCCCGATCGCGATGCCGTCGAACTCCGCGCGGCACTGGCCACCTACCTGACCGGTCAGACCGGCTTCGAGGTCGACGTCAGCAACGTCTGGGCCGCCAACGGCTCCAACGAGATTCTGCAGCAGCTTCTTCAGGCGTTCGGTGGACCCGGCCGGACATCGCTGGGGTTCGTGCCGTCGTACTCCATGCATCCGATCATCTCGTCCGGGACCCAGACGGAATGGCTCGAGATGAACAGGAGCGAGGACTTCTCGCTCGACATCGATCGTGCCGTCGACGCCATCGCCCAGCGTGATCCGGACGTCGTGTTCGTGACCAGCCCCAACAACCCGACCGGGCACAGTATCGCGTCCGCGGACCTGCGTCGGATTCTCGACGCGGCACGCGGAATCGTGATTCTCGACGAGGCGTACGCGGAATTTTCCGCACAGCCCAGCGGAATCGGTCTGATCGACGAGTATCCGTCCAAGCTCGTCGTGAGCCGAACGATGAGCAAGGCCTTCGCATTCGCCGGTGGGCGGCTCGGTTACCTCGTCGCCGCACCCGCCATCGTCGACGCGATGTTCCTGGTGCGCTTGCCGTACCACTTGTCGGTCGTCACGCAGGCCGCCGCGCTGGCGGCGCTGCGGCATGCACCGGAAACCCTTGCGAGTGTGGCGCAGTTGTCCGCCGAGCGGGATCGGGTGATGGCACGGCTGACCGAGCTCGGGTTCGACGTCGTTCCCAGCGACGCGAACTTCGTTCTGTTCGGCCGGTTCTCCGACGCGGGCGCGACGTGGAAGCGGTATCTCGACGACGGAGTGTTGATTCGCGACGTCGGCATCGCCGGGTACCTACGCACCACGATCGGCCTCGACGCCGAGAACGATCGATTCCTCGACGTCAGCGCGGCACTCGCGCACGAACAACTGGACAACACCGACCGAGCAGAGGCACACCGATGACCGCAGCAGAGCGAGCACCGAGGATCGCGCGCATCGAGCGCACGACGAAGGAATCGGACATCACCGTCGAGATCGACCTCGACGGCACGGGCATCGTGGACATCTCCACCGGTGTGCCGTTCTACGACCACATGTTGACCGCACTCGGCACGCACGGCCGATTCGATCTGACGGTGCACGCCAAGGGTGACGTGGAGATCGATGCTCATCACACCGTCGAGGACACCGCGATCGTGTTGGGTCAAGCTCTCGGTCAGGCACTGGGGGACAAGTCCGGCATCACTCGCTTCGGTGACGCCTTCATCCCGATGGACGAGACTCAGGTCCACGCGTCGGTCGACGTGTCCGGCCGGCCTTACTGCGTGCACACCGGCGAGCCGGACTACATGGTGCATTCGGTCATCGGTGGCTATCCGGGCGTGCCGTATCACGCGGTCATCAACCGCCACGTGTTCGAGTCTCTGGCGATGAACGCGAGAATCGCTCTGCACGTGCGGGTTCTGTACGGACGCGATCAGCATCACATCACCGAGGCCGAGTTCAAGGCCGTTGCCCGGGCACTTCGGCAGGCGGTCGAGTACGACCCGCGGGTCACCGGAATTCCGTCCACCAAGGGCAGTCTGTGACGTCGGCTTGACTTCTCGGCTCCTGAAGATCGAGGGGCTGCCCGCGGCGATGGTCATGGGGGCGGCTGCGTTCGGTGGGTGGGGACTGCTCCTGCCCGTCGTTCCGTTGGCAGTGTCGGTCGGAGGCGGATCCGCGGCCGTGGCCGGGGCAACCACGGCCTTGTTCATGACAACGACGGTTCTCACCCAGCTCTTCGTTCCCCGGCTACTAGTTCGCTTCGGTCACCGGCCGGTGCTCGCGGCGGGATGCACCCTCCTCGGAGTGCCTGCGCTCGTCCTGGTGGCGTCGGCCGCTGTGGTGCCCGCGCTGGCTGTATCCGCTGTACGCGGAGTGGGTTTCGGGCTGTTGACCGTCGCCGGTGCGGCATTGGTGGCGGAGTTGGCCCCGCCCGTTCTGCTGGGGCGGGCCACTGGAGCACAGGGCATCGCGGTGGCGCTGTCGCAGATGGTGACGTTGCCGCTCGGCCTCGTGCTGTTCTCCGTGTCCCCGACGGCAGTGTTCGTCGTCGGGGCGCTGGTCTCGGTGAGCGGGCTGTTCGCGATCGTTTTTCTGCCGCCGGTACGGCCGATGGCTCCGCCGCGTCGGGACAAGTCCGACGGACGATCGTCGGCACGCGCGCTGGTGATTCCGTGTCTCGCCGTCGCGGCGGCATCTGCGTCGTTCGGTGGGTTGTCCAGTCTGCTGCCGATCGCCGAGCCCGGCCGGGAGTCGATGATCGGTGTCTCCCTCGCCGTGATCAGCGGTTCGATGCTGATCGGACGCTACGGCGCGGGCGCAGTGGCGGATCGTCTCGGCATCGGGCGCTCTCTCGCACCAGCGCTGCTGCTGGTGTTCAGTGGGGGAACGTTGTTCGCTGTCGCCGTCGCACAACGCAACCCCGCGGCTGTGTTCATCGCCGCGGCCGTACTGTTCGGCCTCGGGTACGGAGCGACCCAGAACGACAGCCTGGTGATGACGTTCCGTGCAGCCGGCCCGGACAGATTCAGCCAGGCCAGTGCCGCCTGGAACATCGGGTTCGACGCGGGGACCGGGGCAGGCGCCATGGCCCTCGGGGTGATCGTCGGGACGGTCGGCTACGCCACAGGATTCGCGACGGCGGCGTCGGTGGCGCTCGTGATGGCCGCGGTGGTCGCGGTCTACTCGTGGCGGAGGCCTGGATAGACTGGCGGCATGAAGTCTGTCGCGCTGCTCGATTACGGCTCGGGCAATCTGCATTCCGCGAAAAGGGCCCTCGACCGGGTGGGCGCAGACGTCACTGTCACCGCCGATCCCAAGATCGCGCTCGCGGCCGACGGGTTGGTGGTGCCCGGTGTCGGCGCGTTCGCTGCGTGCATGGAGGGCCTCCTGGGAGTCAAGGGAGACCGGATCATCGGGCAACGTCTTGCCGGTGGTCGACCCGTCCTCGGCATCTGCGTCGGAATGCAGATCATGTTCGACCGTGGCGTGGAATTCGGAACGTCGGCAGCTGGTTGCGGTGAGTGGCCGGGGACCGTCGAACGACTGCAGGCGGACGTGCTGCCGCACATGGGCTGGAACACCGTCCGAGCACCGGAGAAGAGCGTTCTGTTCGACGGTATCGACGCCGATACGCGGTTCTACTTCGTGCACTCGTACGCAACCCAGAAGTGGGAGATGGACGTCGGCGACACCATTGCCGCACCTCTGCTGACGTGGGCCGATCACGGCGGTGATTTCCTCGCCGCCGTCGAGAACGGTCCGTTGTCCGCTACGCAGTTCCATCCGGAGAAGTCCGGTGACGCGGGGGCCGCGCTGCTGAAGAACTGGATCGACTCGCTGTGAGCACGGCCTAGGTGAGCGACCGGGAGTTCTCGTTCGGGCGTCTGGCCGTCGCCTCCCTCGGGAGCGCGACGCTGGTTCTCGTCGTCACCACCGCGATCGTCGCCGTCGTGCGACCGGGGCCAGGAGTCGGGCTCTTGATCGTTGCCATCGGAATCGCTGCGGCGATCACCGCGATGGGTGTGGTGTCCACACGCATGACTCGCCGCGGTCTGGGCGCAGAGGGTTCGGTCGAGGACGGCAGCGGAGACCCTGAGCGCTGACGGCGTCGTCGATGGCAGTAGCATAATCGCACGTGAGCCTGGTCTTATTGCCTGCTGTCGATGTCGCAGGCGGCGAAGCTGTCCGTCTCGTTCAGGGAGAGGCGGGGAGCGAAACCAAGTACGGATCGCCTCGTGACGCCGCCCTCGCATGGCAGAACGACGGTGCCGAATGGGTCCATCTCGTGGACCTCGACGCCGCGTTCGGTCGTGGATCCAACCGTGAGTTGCTGGCCGAGGTCGTCGGCGAACTCGACGTGAAGGTGGAACTGTCCGGCGGAATTCGCGACGACGAGTCGCTTCGTGCGGCGCTCGCGACGGGTTGTGCGCGTGTCAATCTCGGAACCGCTGCGTTGGAGGACCCGGAGTGGTGCTCGCGGGCGATCGGCGAGTTCGGCGACAGGGTCGCCGTCGGGCTGGACGTGCTGATCGTCGAGGGGCAGAACCGTCTGCGTGGCCGCGGGTGGGTCAGCGACGGCGGTGATCTGTGGGAAGTTCTCGAGCGGCTCGAGCGCGACGGTTGCTCCCGGTACGTCGTCACCGACGTGACGAAGGACGGCACACTCACCGGACCGAATCTCGACCTGCTTCGCCAGATGTGCGAGAAGACCGACAAGCCGGTCATCGCGTCCGGAGGCGTCTCCACGATCGAGGACCTCCGCGCGATCGCGTCGCTGGTACCCGAGGGAGTCGAAGGCTCGATCGTCGGTAAAGCGCTGTACGCGGGCCGATTCACATTGCCCGACGCCCTCGCGGCCGTGTCCCGCTAGTACCGGAAGACGAGAGACATTTCATCGATGAGCCTGCCCGAGGACCCGCAACGGTTGCTGGAGATCGCCGGTCGTTTGCTCGACGGCACCCACGACCGCTTCGTCGCGGGCGTCGGTGCTCCGAGCGCGGTGCAGAAGGGGCCGGACGACTTCGCGACCGCGGTCGATCTCGAACTGGAGAAGCGGTTGTCCGCAGAACTGTTCGAGCACACCGGGATTGCGGTTCACGGTGAGGAGTTCGGCGGGCCGGATCTGAGTACGGGCACGGTGTGGGTCCTCGACCCCATCGACGGGACGTTCAACTACTCGGCCGGATTGCCCTCGGCCGGAACGTTGTTGGCGTTGCTGCACGACGGCGTGCCGGTGCTCGGGTTGACCTGGCTCCCGCTCGTCGGGCACCGGTTCACGGCGGCAGCCGGTGGGCAGGTGCACCTGAACGGTGAGGAATTGCCGAGACTGGGCAGTCGCGCACTGTCGGATTCGATGATCGGGTTCGGTGCGTTCAACATCGCCAGCCGAGGCCGCACGCCAGGCCTGTACCGGGTGCGAATCCTCGAAGAGCTGTCGAAGGTGTCCTCCCGCTTGCGTATGCACGGTGCCACCGGCGTCGACCTCGCCTACACGGCGAGCGGAGTGCTCGGCGGATGCGTCGTGTTCGGTCACCGTGCGTGGGACAACGCGGCGGGCGCGCTGCTGGTGCAGGCAGCAGGCGGCGTGGTCACCGACCTGGCGGGTGAGCCGTGGACCGTCGATTCGACGTCGGTGCTCGCTGCCTCTCCCGGAGCACACGACGAACTGCTGAAGGTCATCACCGACCTCGGTGATCCCGCCGATTTCCTGGAAGGACGAGTGCGATGAGCGTCGCCGTACGTGTCATCCCGTGCCTCGATGTCGACGCAGGCCGCGTCGTGAAAGGCGTGAACTTCGAGAACCTGCGGGACGCAGGCGATCCCGTGGAACTCGCGGCGGCCTACGACGCCCAAGGTGCCGACGAATTGACGTTCCTGGACGTCACCGCGTCCACTTCGGACCGCGCAACGATGCTCGACGTCGTCAGCCGAACTGCTGAGCAGGTGTTCATTCCGCTGACCGTCGGCGGGGGAGTGCGCACCGTCGCGGACGTCGACAGGCTGCTGCGTGCAGGCGCGGACAAGGTGAGCGTGAACACCGCCGCCATCGCGCGCCCGGAGCTTCTCCGCGAACTGAGCGAACGGTTCGGATCACAGTGCATCGTGCTGTCGGTGGACGCGAGGACCGTGCCGACCGGCGGGCAGGACACACCGTCGAGTTGGGAAGTGACGACGCACGGTGGAAAGCGCGGCACGGGCATCGATGCTGTCGAGTGGGCGGTTCGTGGTGCCGAACTGGGTGTCGGCGAAATTCTGCTGAACTCGATGGACGCGGACGGAACCAAGGCGGGTTTCGATCTGCCGATGATCGCAGAGGTTCGTCGAGCCGTGCACGTGCCGGTGATCGCCAGCGGCGGAGCAGGACTGGTCGAGCATTTCCCGCCGGCGGTGAGGGCAGGCGCGGACGCAGTCCTCGCGGCCAGCGTCTTCCACTTCGGGGATCTCACGATCTCCCAGGTCAAGGACGCAATGCGCAGCGACGGCATCGTCGTCAGGTGATGCGCCCCTCGGTCGTACCGAGGGTGTCGCTGTCGATTCGAGAGGTATAACGGTTGTCATGAGTCTCGACCCCGCTATCGCGGCACGCCTCAAACGCAACGAGGCGGGTCTCGTCAGCGCCGTAGCTCAGGAGAAGTCGTCCGGTGACGTTCTGATGGTCGCCTGGATGGACGACGAAGCCCTGGCTCGGACGCTGGAAACGCGCAAGGGAACCTACTATTCGCGTTCGCGGCAGGAGTACTGGGTGAAGGGCGAGACGTCCGGCCACACCCAGTACGTCCACGAGGTTCGACTCGACTGCGACGGAGACACCGTTCTCCTCGTCGTCGATCAAGAAGGCGGCGCCTGTCACACCGGTGACCACACCTGCTTCGATGCCGACGTGCTGTTGAGCTAGTGCAGTCAGGCTTTGCCTGTGCCTTCGGCAATGCCCTTGTCGAGTTGGGTGAGGATGGTGGAGCTGAGTCGGGCGAGTGCGGTGACCTGGTCGTCGTCGAGTCCTTCGAACAGCAGGGCTTGGACGGTGGCGACGTGGCCTGGTGCCGATTGGACGACTTTGTCCATTCCTGCGTCCGTGAGGACGGCGTAGCTGCCACGTGAGCCTTCGATGCTCTCGCGGCGTACCCAGCCGATCTTCTCGAGCTTGGTCACCACGTGGGACAACCTCGACAACGATGCGTTGGCGAATTTGGCGAGGTCGCGCAGCTGGATTCGCCGGTTCGGGTCCTCGGACAGCACGGACAACACGAAGTAGTCGAAGTGTGTCAGCGAGGAGTCGCGCTGGAGCTGCGTGTCCAGAGCCGCGGGGAGTCGGGTGATGATCGCGACTACGGAGCGCCAGGCCTCTTGTTGGCTGTCGGTGAGCCAGCGTGGTTCGGAGTGGTCTACCGACTCGGCCATCGCGGGGCAACCCTTCTTTCGAGCGAACAGTTGGTTGTAGTCAACACAGTGTTTCACTCGATTGAAGGTTCACGTTATCGCCCCGTGCGGTGGCTATGCCTTCGAGCGGTTCCGAACGAACTCCAGCGCGTGGTCGGCGTGCGCCTCGAACCTGAATTCGCTGGTGAAGACGTCGAGAACGGTCCGGTCCGTGTCGATGACGAACGTTGCCCGCTTGACCGGGGACAGCTTGCCGAGCAGGCCGCGTCGCACTCCGAACTGTGTGGCGACGGCGCCGGACTCGTCCGACAGCAGCGGATAGTCGAAGGACTTCACGTCGGCGAACTCGGCCTGCTTGGAAACTGCATCGGTGCTGATTCCCACGCGAGTGGCACCGGCCTCGGCGAACTCGGCGGCGAGGTCGCGGAAGTGGCAGGCTTCGACGGTGCAGCCCGGTGTGAGTGCGCCGGGGTAGAAGAACAGCACCACGGGCCCGTTCTGCAGCAGCGTGTCGAGCGATTGCGGGGTTCCGCTCTGGTCCGGCAACGTGAAGTTCTCTACACGATCTCCTGGTTTCATTCCTGCGACGCTACCGCTCGGTAAGTTCGAAGACCACCGCGCACCACACCTTCTGTCGGGCACCTGGGAGGATGGACGCATGCATGGCGAGACCACCACCCTGCCCGGCGTCCACTCCGATCCGGATGCGGAATCGACAACCAGTCGCGAGGTCTTTCGGGCGCTCGCAGCCGAGCACCGAGTGGTGCCGGTGGTGCGCAAGGTTCTCGCGGACTCGGAGACCCCACTGTCCGCCTACCGCAAGCTCGGTGGCGACCGGCCGGGCACGTTTCTGTTCGAGTCCGCCGAGAACGGCCGGTCCTGGTCACGGTGGTCGTTCATCGGTGCAGGAACACCTGCAGCGTTGACGACGGCCGACGGTGAGGCGGTGTGGCGCGGCAACGTCCCCGCGGGCGTCCCGACCGGCGGCAACCCGCTGGACGTTCTGGGAAGGACGCTCGAACTACTGCGCTCGGAACGGCTTCCCGATCTGCCGCCGTTGACGGGCGGCATGGTCGGCTACATGGGGTACGACGCTGTTCGGCGTATCGAGAAGCTGCCGGAGCACGCTCAGGACGACCTGCAGGTGCCGGAGATGGTGATGCTGCTGGCGACCGATCTCGCGGCCGTCGATCACCACGAAGGCGCGATCACTCTCATCGCCAACGCGGTGAACTGGGACGGCACGGACGATCGTGTCGACGAGGCGTACGACGACGCAGTTCGCAGACTGGACCGAATGTGCGCGGATCTCGCGGCGCCCGCACCCTCGACCGTGTCGACGGTGAGCCGACCCAAGCCGGACTACCGCCGTCAGCGCACGTCCGAAGGATTCGGACGGGACGTCGACAGGCTCGTGAAGGAAATCGAGGCGGGCGAAGCTTTCCAGGTGGTGCTGTCGCAGCGATTCGAAATGGACACCGACGCCACGCCGCTCGACGTGTATCGCATGCTTCGAGCGTCGAATCCCAGCCCGTACATGTACCTGCTGCACGTGCCGGGCGAGGACGGCGAGACCGCGTTCTCGATCGTCGGATCCAGCCCCGAAGCTCTCGTGACCGTCGTCGACGGTGTCGCCACGACTCACCCGATCGCCGGTACGAGGTGGCGAGGCGAGTCCGAGGAGGAGGACATCCTCCTCGAGAAGGACCTCCTGGCGGACGAGAAGGAGAACGCCGAGCACCTGATGCTGGTCGATCTCGGTCGCAACGACTTGGGGCGCGTGTGCACGCCGGGCACCGTGCGGGTGCACGACTATCGCCACATCGAGCGATACAGCCACGTCATGCATTTGGTGTCCGTCGTCTCGGGACATCTGGCCGAAGACAAGCAGGCACTCGATGCAGTCAAGGCGTGCTTCCCGGCAGGAACGCTGTCCGGTGCGCCGAAGGTGCGCGCGATGGAGTTGATCGACGAACTCGAACCGACGCGGCGTGGTGTGTACGGCGGGATCGTCGGATACCTGGACTTTTCCGGTGACGCCGACACTGCGATCGCGATTCGCACGGCTCTGATGAAAGACGGCACGGCCTATGTACAGGCCGGAGCGGGTGTGGTCGCCGACTCGGTCGCGGAGTACGAGGACACCGAGGCACGGAACAAGGCGATGGCGGTTCTGGGCGCCGTTGCCGCGGCCGAATCCCTCCGAGCCGTCGGCAACGATGCGGCGGGAGGGAAAGAGAAGTGACCGCAGCTCCGGCGTCGGGCACCGGGCGACCGGCGAGATCGAGAGCTGCGGCGATCCCCGTCGTCGCGATGCTCGTCGGGGCGCTCTGTCTGTGGGGGAGTTCGCGGATGACGTGGGTTCACGTGATCTCGTCCGACGGGCTCGGCGAGGACCGCGCGACGGATCTCCTCGGAAGCACGTGGGCAGCGGCATCGACTCCGTTGGCGCTGGCGTTGGTGGCGGCGGTTGCCGCGTCGTTCGCGGTGCGGGGGTGGGCTTCTCGCGTTCTCGCGGTTCTCGTGGGGCTCGTGGCGGTCGGGGCAGGGATTCCTGCAGTGCAGGCTCTGGTCTCGGACGTGTCGGAGGCGAGGGCTGCGGATCTGGCCGAGCTTCCCGGGCGCGCGGACGTGGTCGGCGCGGAGGCGTTCACGTTGCCCGCGGTCGTCGCACTGGTGGGCGCACTGTGCGCGGCGCTCGCCGCCGTCATGCTGCTTAGGAAACCGACCGCACGGAAGGTACTGTCTTCGAAGTACGACGCACCCGCTGCGCGTCGTGAGGAAGTGGCACGGCGAGCATCAGCGGCAGCATCGTCGGCCACGGACCGGGCCGCTTCGAACGACGAGGGGGAAGACTTGACGGAACGAATGCTGTGGGACGCACTCGACGCCGGTGAGGACCCCACCGACCCGTCGGGCACCCGGAGAAAAGAAGACTGAAGCTGCCGACTACGCTAGGACAGGCCTGAAATGAGTTTTCTCACATCAGGTCATCGATGGGAAAGGACTCGGGTCACCATGACTGTTCTCGATTCGATTCTGGACGGTGTGCGAGCCGATGTCGCTGCCCGGGAGTCGGTTGTCGACTTCGCGACCGTGAAGGCGGCAGCGGCAAAAGCACCCGCACCGCTGAACGCGACGGCAGCGCTGCACGAGGACGGAATCGGTGTCATCGCCGAGGTCAAGCGGGCAAGTCCGTCGAAGGGCGCGCTCGCCGAGATCGGTGATCCCGCCACACTCGCCCAGGCGTACGAGCAGGGCGGTGCACGCATCATCAGTGTGCTCACGGAGGAACGCCGGTTCCACGGCTCGCTCGCAGACTTGGACGCCGTACGCAAGGCCGTGAGTATTCCGGTGTTGCGCAAGGACTTCATCGTCGGTCCGTACCAGATTCACGAGGCGCGGGCGCACGGCGCCGACGTGATTCTGCTGATCGTCGCGGCGCTGGAGCAGGACGCGCTCGTGTCGTTGCTCGATCGCACGGAGTCGCTCGGAATGACCGCGCTCGTCGAGGTTCACACCGAAGCCGAGGCCGACAGGGCGCTCGAAGCGGGTGCCCGGGTGATCGGAATCAACGCCCGCAACCTGAAGACGCTGGAAATCGATCGTGACAGCTTCGGTCGCATCGCCCCCGGGCTGCCCAGCGAGGTCATCCGCATTGCCGAGTCCGGTGTACGCGGAACCGCAGATCTCCTGGCCTACGCAGGTGCAGGAGCGGACGCCGTACTGGTCGGAGAAGGTTTGGTCACCAGCGGTGATCCACGCACGGCCGTGTCGGATCTCGTCACTGCGGGCACACACCCGTCCTGCCCTCGCCCCGCTCGCTGACAGGCAAGTCCACCGTCCGATCGATCCTGCCCCGATGGTCGCCGCCGGCGGCCGCTGGGGCAGACTGTTCGGGTGAGCAGCGCGCAGACGAACCCCGGTTTCAAGGGCGGCGATCTTCCTCAGAGCAGTCTGGGGTTGACCGACCGTAGCCAACACGATCCCGACGTAGGTGGGCACTTCGGCGTCTACGGTGGCCGGTTCGTGCCCGAGGCGCTCATGGGCGTCATCGAAGAGGTCACCGCCGAGTACGACAAGGTTCGCTCGGACAACGAGTTCCTCGGCGAGCTCGATCGACTCCAGCGTGATTACACCGGACGGCCGTCCCCTGTGTTCGAGGCGACCCGTCTGTCCGAGCACGCAGGCGGTGCGCGCATTCTCCTCAAGCGAGAAGACCTCAACCACACCGGATCTCACAAGATCAACAATGTGCTCGGTCAGGTTCTTCTGGCCAAGCGTATGGGTAAGACGCGGGTCATCGCGGAAACCGGTGCGGGACAACACGGTGTCGCCACAGCAACCGCGTGCGCTCTGCTCGGTCTCGACTGCGTCGTGTACATGGGTGAGGTCGACACCGAGCGTCAGGCTCTGAACGTCGCCCGCATGCGGTTGCTCGGATCCTCGGTTGTCGCGGTGAAATCCGGTTCGCGAACCCTGAAGGATGCGATCAACGAGGCGCTGCGGGATTGGGTTGCCCACGCGGACAACACGTACTACTGCTTCGGCACCGTCGCCGGGCCGCATCCCTTCCCGGCTATGGTGCGCGATTTCCAGCGCATCATCGGACTCGAAGCGCGGCAGCAGGTTCAAGCGTCCACCGGGCGGTTGCCCGACGCCATCGCCGCCTGCGTCGGTGGCGGATCGAACGCCATCGGAATCTTCCATGCCTTCATCGACGATCCGTCGGTGCGTCTGATCGGATTCGAAGCAGCGGGCGATGGCGTGGAGACAGGCAGGCACGCCGCGACGATCAGTGGTGGTTCGCCCGGTACGTTGCACGGCACCTACTCGTACCTGCTGCAGGACGAGGACGGGCAGACCATCGAATCGCACTCCATCTCGGCCGGGCTGGACTATCCGGGTGTCGGTCCGGAGCACTCGTACCTCAACGACATCGGCCGTGCCGAGTACCGCGGCATCACCGACACCGAGGCGATGAACGCGTTCCGGCTGCTGAGTCGTACCGAAGGAATCATCCCTGCCATCGAGTCCGCACACGCGGTGGCCGGAGCGTTGAAGCTGGGCAAGGAACTCGGTGAGGGTGCCATCGTCCTGGTCAACCTATCCGGTCGCGGCGACAAGGACGTCGACACCGCGGCGGAGTGGTTCGGCCTGGTCGACGGTGACGGTGATGCAGAAGTAGACGGCGAGAAGGGCGAGAAAGCATGACCGAACGACGTTCGAGGCTCGCGGACACGTTCGCACAGTGCCGCTCGGAGAATCGCGCTGCTCTCGTCGGGTATCTGCCTGCAGGATTCCCGACGGTGCCCGAGTCGATCGAGGTGTTCCAGACCATGGTCTCGGCCGGTTGCGACATCGTCGAGGTCGGGATTCCGTATTCGGATCCGGTCATGGACGGACCGACGATCCAGGCCGCGGCCGACACCGCCCTGCGAGCGGGTGCACGGGTTCGCGACGTGTTCACCGTCGTGGAAAAGGTTTCCGCGGCGGGTGGCAAGGCCGTGGTGATGACGTACTGGAACTTGGTCATGCGCTACGGGATCGACGCGTTCGCTCGTGATCTCGCGGCCGCAGGAGGGCTCGGCATCATCACGCCCGATCTCATCCCCGACGAGGCAGGGGAGTGGATCGAAGCGTCGGACAGACATGACCTCGACCGCATCTTCCTCGTCGCGCCGTCGTCGACGGAGGAGCGTATCGCCAGCACGGTCGCGGCGAGCCGCGGGTTCGTCTACGCCGCGTCGACGATGGGTGTCACCGGCGCCCGCGATGCCGTGTCCTCGGCGGCGCCCGAACTGACGGCCCGTATTCGTCGCCACTCGGACATTCCGGTGGGCGTCGGCCTCGGTGTCCGGTCGGGTGCGCAAGCTGCCGAGATCGCGCAGTTCGCCGACGCGGTCATCGTCGGATCAGCGCTCGTCAGTGCCGTGGACCGCGGCCTGGATGCGGTCGCCGAGCTCACGTCGGAACTCGCCGAAGGCGTCCGATCCGCTAACGTGGCGTCGTGATGTCCGGCAGCTCCGCGTCGTCCGCAGTACTCGCGTACATTCCCAGTCCTCCTCAGGGAGTCTGGTACGTCGGGCCTCTGGCTCTGCGTGCGTACGCACTGTTCATCATCGTCGGGATCGTCGTTGCCATCGTGTGGGGCGATCGCCGGTGGGTTGCTCGTGGAGGCACGAAGGGCACGGTTCTCGACGTCGCCGTGTGGGCGGTCCCGTTCGGTCTGCTGGGCGGGCGGCTCTATCACGTGGCGACCGACTGGAGCACGTACTTCGGTCCAGGTGGCGATCCCGTGCGGGCACTCAAGGTGTGGGAGGGCGGCCTCGGAATCTGGGGCGCGGTGCTTCTCGGTGGTGTCGGCGCCTGGATCGCGTGCAGGCGACGAGGAATTCCGTTGCCCGCGTTCGGCGACGCCGTGGGTCCTCCGATTCTGCTGGCTCAGGCCATCGGCCGCATCGGTAACTATTTCAACCAGGAACTGTACGGCCGTGACACGACGGTGCCGTGGGGACTCGAGATCTACGAGCGCGTGAACGACTCGGGCCGCATCGATCAACTCACCGGAGTGTCGACGGGCGTCGTGGAGAAGATCGTCCATCCGACGTTCCTGTACGAACTGCTGTGGAGTCTCGCCGTCGTGGCGCTGTTGGTCGTCGTGGACCGCAGGTTCTCGATCGGCCACGGTCGTCTGTTCGCACTCTATGTTGCGGGGTACTGCGCAGGTCGGTTCTGGGTCGAGCTCATGCGCGACGACTACGCCACCCACATCGCAGGCATCCGCATCAACAGCTTCACGTCGGCCATCGTGTTCGTGCTCGCCGTGCTGTACTTCGTCCTCGCCACCAAGGGCCGCGAGGACCCGGCATCGCTCCGGTCCGACGACGACAGGTTCGACGACGACCGGTTCGCGGCCGGCGACAGGTCCGAAGGCGAGGACAGGTCCGGGGACGAACCATCCGACGGCGACGATGCTGCCGAGGTTCCGTCCGGCGACAACGCGGCGCCGGGGACCGATGCGCAGTCCACCTCGAACAAGGAGTGACCGGTGAGCGAGTCCGACAAGAATCAGGAATCCGGTTCCGGTAGCGCATCCGACGGCACCGAGTCGCGGCCCGAGTTCGCCTCGTCGTTCGACTACGACGCAACCGCCGAGGCGTCGCTGTCCGAGCCGCCTGCCACCTCGGAGGCAGGCCCGGTGACGGGAGCCGTCGGCTCCGGTTCCGGGTCCGGCCCAGGCTGGGACGTCCACTCCGGGGTCGGGAACGGTCCGGGTTGGGGTGAAAGTCCCAGCTACCCGCCGCCCAGCACTCCGGACACCACACCGCAGCCGACGGTCGATCTGGGCAAGCGCGCGTCCGCGGCCGGTGATCCGACGGCCGCTCACGCCCCTGATTCTCAGGGTTACCCGCCGTACCGAGCGGATTCACCGACGACTGCATTCGGCGCACCGGGCGGCCCCGTGTACGGCCCGCCGGATCCGAACTATCCGCAACCGGGCCCGTACGACGGACAGGGTTACGGTCCGCAGCAGGGTTATGGCGGATCCCAGGGCTACGGTGCTCCACAGGGTTTCGGTGCTCCACAGGGTTTCGGTGCTCCACAGGGTTTCGGTCCACAGGGTTACGGTCCGCAACCGGGCTACGGTGCTCCGGATGGCTACGGTCCGCCGCCCGGGTATCCCGTGCCACCCGCGTATGCCGTGGGACCGTACGGTGTGGATCCCGTCGCTCCCTACGGCCGTCATCCGGTGACGGGCGAGCCGTTGTCCGACAAGTCGAAGGTGACCGGCGGGGTGCTCGGAATACTCCTCGGTCCGTTCGGTGCCGGACGGTTCTACCTGAATCAGCCAGGGATGGCCGTTGCACAGATTGCGGTGACGTGGTTGACGTGCGGTATCGGCGGAATCTGGCCGTTGATCGACGGGATCATGATGCTCACCGGGAACGTGCGCGATCAGAACGGACGCCCGCTGCGGGACTGAATCCGCCGGCATCGTTCGCTGGTGGCTGCCTGCCGGTGGAGGTAAGCCGGCCTGGTGGTTTCGGTGTTTGTCAAGAGCTACGGTAAGCTCCAGTCATTCGGTGCTGAGACGGCCGAATTCCTTCGCGGGCCAGAGTTGTCCCGGTAGACCCGTTCAGTGAAACAAGAGCTCCCACGAGCCTAGAATCGTGTCGGAGCTGATCGCTAGCGGAGTTGCCGAGGAGAACGAGACGGCGCCGTGATGTTTCGAGTGCCGTTCGCTCTGCGGTGCCTCCCTGGCCGAGAGGGAGGTGGCGGATTTGCTGTTCTCACAGTTGCCGGCGGAGCAGGGGCTGTACGACCCGTCTCGCGAAAAGGATTCCTGCGGCGTCGCGATGATCGCGGACATCGCGGGTCGCCGCTCTCACAGCATCGTCGCCGACGGCGTTCTCGCCCTGGAGAATCTGGAGCATCGGGGTGCTGCGGGCGCCGAGCCGAACAGTGGTGACGGCGCAGGCATTCTGATTCAGCTTCCGGTCGAACTGTTGGCCTCCCTCGCCGACTTCCCGTTGCCCGACGCCGCCGCCGACGGCGCGAACACGTTTGCCGCCGGTATGTGCTTTCTGCCGCAAGGAGTACGTGAGCGGGCTGCCGCCGTGGCTCGGGTCGAAGCGATTGCCGCCGAGGAGGGTCTGTCGGTTCTCGGGTGGAGCGAGGTCGAGGTCGATCCGGACAAGGCCGATATCGGTGTGACGGCACTGGGCTGTATGCCGCACATGACGTATCTGTTCGTGACGGCTCCCGAGGTGAACGGCGTCAGGCCGTCGGGCGTTGAACTGGATCGTCTGGTCTACGGCTTGAGGAAGCGGGCCGAGCGGGTGACACCGGAGATCGAAGCTGCCGGCACCGGGCTGTTCTTCCCGTCGCTGTCCTCGCGGACGATGGTCTACAAGGGCATGCTGACGACGATGCAGTTGCCGCTGTTCTTCCCGGATCTTCGTGACCCGTTGTGCATGAGCGCAATTGCCATTGTGCACAGTCGATTCTCCACCAACACGTTTCCGTCGTGGCCGCTGGCGCACCCGCATCGGTACGTCGCGCACAACGGTGAGATCAACACCGTCAAGGGCAACCGAAACCGTATGCGCGCCCGTGAGGCGATGCTGGCGTCGAGTCTCATTCCCGGTGATCTGGAGCGTCTGTACCCGATCTGCAATCCGGACGGTTCGGATTCGGTGTCTCTCGACGAGGTCCTCGAACTTCTGCATCTCGGCGGGCGCAGTGTGCCGCACGTGGTCATGATGATGGTCCCCGAGCCGTGGGAGAACCACAGCACCATGGATCCGGCGGTGCGGGCGTTCTATCAGTTCCATGCGTCGGTCATGGAGGCGTGGGACGGGCCCGCCTGCGTCACGTTCACCGATGGTGCGTACGTCGGGGCCGTGCTGGACCGGAACGGTCTTCGTCCGGGCAGGTGGTGGCAGACCGAGGACGGTCGGGTCATTCTCGCCAGCGAGGCCGGTGTGCTGGACGTGCCGCAGTCCGAGGTGGTGGCCAAGGGACGGCTCGAGCCCGGCAAGATGTTCCTGATCGACACGGAGGCAGGCCGTCTCGTTCCCGACGAGGAGATCAAACTGCAGCTCGCGTCGGAGCACCCCTATCAGGAATGGCTGCATGCAGGCCTGCTCGAGATCAAGAGCCTGCCCGATCGTGCGCACATCCAGTACAACCACGACTCGGTGGTTCGTCGGCAGGTTGCGTTCGGGTACACCGAGGAAGACCTGCGCGTCGTGCTGACGCCGATGGCCGCGTCGGGCGGTGAGCCGTTGGGATCGATGGGAACCGACACGCCACCCGCTGTGCTCTCGCAGCGGTCGAAGCAGCTGTACGACTACTTCATCGAACTGTTCGCCCAGGTCACCAACCCGCCGCTCGATTCCATTCGCGAGGAGATCGTCACGTCGCTGACGCGAGTGATGGGCCCGGAGCAGAACTTGCTCGAACCGTCCGCTGCGTCGTGCCGTCAGATCGTTCTGCCGTGGCCGGTGTTGGACAACGACGAACTGAACAAGATCATTCACATCAACTTCGACGGCGATCACCCTGGCTTGTCGGCCACTGTGCTGCGGGCACTGTACGAGGTCGAGCGCGGCGGCGAGGGGCTCGCCGAAGCCCTCGAGGATCTGCGTCGTCGTGCCAGTGATGCGATCGCCGCCGGATACCGAACGCTCATCATCTCCGATCGGGACTCCGACCACACGTACGCGCCGATTCCGTCGCTGTTGGCCACGGCTGCAGTCCACCATCACCTGGTGCGCACCAAGGAACGCACCAAGGTCGCTCTCGTCGTCGAGTCCGGTGACGCACGCGAGGTCCACCACCTCGCCCTGCTGATCGGTTTCGGTGCAGCGGCGGTCAATCCGTATCTGGCGATGGAGTCCATCGAGGATCTCGTCGCTGAGGGTGAACTCACCGGTGTCGAGTCCACGGTCGCGGTCCGCAACTACCTGTACGGACTGGGCAAGGGCGTGCTCAAGGTGATGTCGAAGATGGGCATCTCCACGGTCGGCTCCTACACCGGTGCGCAGGTCTTCGAGGCCGTCGGTCTCGACAAGGAGGTCGTCCGCGAGTACTTCAAGGGGACGGTCAGCACCCTCGGCGGTGTCGGCCTGGACGTTCTCGCCGAGGAAGTCAAGCTGCGGCATCGTCGCGCCTACCCGGAGAACCCCACCGACCGGGTCCACCGTCGTCTCGACATCGGTGGTGAATATCAGTTCCGTCGCGAGGGCGAGCTGCATCTGTTCACTCCGGAAACCGTCTTCCTGCTTC
Source organism: Rhodococcus sp. RS1C4 (assembly GCF_002258225.1). NCBI lineage: Bacteria > Bacillati > Actinomycetota > Actinomycetes > Mycobacteriales > Nocardiaceae > Rhodococcus > Rhodococcus sp. RS1C4. Next base: position 176,089 of record NZ_NOXZ01000039.1, read on the forward strand.
AGCACGCGACCCGCACCGGGCGTTACGACGTGTTCCAGAAGTACAGCAGCGAGGTGGACCGGCTGGCGCGGGAAGGTGGTGCGCTCCGCGGTTTGTTCGAGTTCAAGGAAGGCCTGCGCGCCCCTGTTCCGCTGGACGAGGTCGAGTCGGCCGAGTCGATCGTCACCAGGTTCAACACCGGTGCGATGAGCTACGGGTCGATCTCTGCCGAAGCGCACGAGACCATGGCCGTCGCCATGAACAACCTCGGCGGTCGCTCCAATTCCGGTGAGGGCGGCGAGGACACGGATCGGTTGTACGACAAGTCTCGTCGCAGCGCGGTCAAGCAGGTGGCGAGCGGCCGCTTTGGGGTCACGAGCGACTATCTGGTCAATGCCAGCGACATTCAGATCAAGATGGCGCAGGGCGCGAAACCTGGTGAGGGTGGTCAACTGCCCGGCTACAAGGTGTATCCGTGGGTCGCCAAGACCCGTCACTCGACGCCGGGTGTCGGTCTCATCTCGCCGCCCCCGCATCACGACATCTACTCCATCGAGGACCTGGCGCAGCTGATCCACGATCTCAAGAACGCCAACGAGAATGCACGCGTCCACGTCAAACTCGTCAGCTCGGTCGGAGTGGGCACCGTGGCAACGGGTGTGAGCAAAGCGCACGCCGACGTCGTCCTGATCTCGGGTTACGACGGCGGCACGGGTGCGGCGCCGTTGACGTCGCTCAAGCACGCGGGCGCTCCGTGGGAGATCGGTCTCGCCGACGCTCAGCAGACTCTGGTACTCAACGGACTCCGCGACCGAATCACGGTGCAGTGCGACGGTGGGCTCCGCACCGGCAGGGACGTCATCGTGGCGGCGCTGCTCGGTGCCGAGGAGTTCGGATTCTCGACGGCTCCGCTCATCGTGTCGGGATGCATCATGATGCGTGTGTGTCATCTCGACACGTGCCCGGTGGGCGTGGCGACCCAGAACCCGGAACTACGCAAACGGTTCACCGGAAAGCCCGAGTTCCTGGAGGACTTCTTCCGGTTCGTGGCCGAGGACGTGCGCAAGTATCTGGCGCAGCTCGGTTTCCGCAGCATCGACGAAGCCGTCGGGCACGCAGATGCTCTGGAGACGGCCGCCGGTGTGGCGCACTGGAAGAGCAAGGGCTTGGACCTGACGCCGATCTTCGCCATGCCGAAGGATCAGCACGGCGCACCGATGACGCAGCGTCGACGCCTCCGCGGTCAGGACCACGGACTCGATCTCGCGCTCGACCGAACCCTGATCCAGTTGGCCGAGGGTGCACTCGAGGATGCGCATCCCGTGAAACTGGAACTGCCGGTGCGCAACGTCAACCGAACCGTCGGCACTCTGTTGGGTGCGGAGGTCACGCGCCGGTACGGCGGTGCGGGGCTTCCCGACGACACGGTGCGCGTCGAACTGACAGGGTCTGCAGGTCAGTCGCTCGGTGCATTCCTCCCCACCGGGATCACCCTCGATCTGATCGGTGACGCCAACGACTATGTCGGAAAGGGGCTTTCGGGCGGCCGCGTCGTCGTCCGGCCGTCATCCGACGCCACCTTCGTCGCGGAGGACAACGTCATCGCCGGCAACACCATTCTCTACGGCGCCACTGCGGGTGAGGTCTTCCTGCGCGGACGGGTGGGGGAGCGGTTCGCGGTCAGGAATTCCGGCGCGACTGCGGTCAACGAAGGCGTCGGCGACCACGCGTTCGAGTACATGACAGGTGGCCGTGTCGTTGTCCTCGGACCGACCGGACGCAACATGGCCGCCGGTATGTCCGGAGGTATCGCCTTCGTCCTCGGGCTGGACGAGAGCAACGTCAACATGGCCATGGTGTCTCTGCAGACGCCCGATCCCGACGATCTCGCATGGCTGCGGGACACCGTCGAGAACCACCGGAAGTGGACGGGATCCGCGGTGGCGTCGTCGCTGCTCGCGGATTGGCCGCGCCGTTCCGCTCTGTTCACCAAGATCATGCCCGTCGACTATCAGCGTGTGCTGGAGGCGACCTCGATGGCGCGCGCCGAGGGGCGCGACGTCGACTCAGCAATCATGGAGGCTGCACGTGGCTGACCCACGAGGATTTCTGAACATCGTCAAGCAGGAAGCAGCGAAGCGGCCGATCGGTGAGCGGGTCAAGGACTGGAAAGAGGTCTACTCGCACCAGCCTGCCGACGAGCGAGCAGCCGAGGTCTCCGATCAGGCACGCCGGTGCATGGATTGTGGAATTCCGTTCTGCCACTCCGGAACTGCGGGCTGCCCCCTCGGCAACCTGATTCCGGAGTGGAACGACCTGGTGCGTCGAGACCGCTGGGACGCTGCGAGCGATCGCCTGCACGCGACGAACAACTTCCCGGAGTTCACCGGCCGTGTGTGTCCTGCACCCTGCGAAGCTGCGTGCGTGCTCTCGATCTCGGAGAGCGAGACCGGTGGAAGCGTGACGATCAAGCGCGTCGAGCAGACCATCGCGGACCTTGCGTGGGACGAAGGCAGCGTCGTACCGCAGCCGCCGACGATCAGCACGGGTAAGACCGTCGCGGTGGTCGGCTCCGGCCCGGCCGGACTCGCCGCCGCGCAGCAGCTGACCCGCGCGGGTCACGACGTCACCGTGTACGAACGGGACGACAGGCTCGGAGGTCTGCTTCGGTACGGCATCCCCGAGTTCAAATTGGAGAAGTCGGTTCTGGATCAGCGCCTCATGCAGATGCGTGCGGAGGGTACCCATTTCGTCACCGACTGCGAGGTCGGAATCGACTTCACCGTCGAACAATTGCGGGCGAAGTTCGACGCTGTGGTTCTTGCTGTCGGTGCATTGCGGGCGCGGGACAACACCGAGGTCGAGGGTCGTGGTCTGAGCGGTATCCACCTCGCCATGGAGCATTTGGTGCCGTCGAACAAGGAATGCGAGGGCGACGGCCCCACGTCCATCTCGGCCAAGGACAAGCACGTCGTCATCATCGGCGGCGGAGACACCGGAGCCGACTGTCTCGGCACGGCGCACCGTCAGGGCGCCGCGTCGGTGACGCAGCTGGATTACAACCAGGCGCTTCCGGATGCTCGGGACGACTCCAAGTCGCCGTGGCCGTCGTGGCCCCTCGTTCTGCGCACCTCACCGGCCCACGCCGAGGGTGGTGTCGTGCGGCATCAGGTTGCCGTCCAACGTTTTCTGGGCGACGAGAACGGCCGCGTTCGAGCGATGGTCCTCGCCGAGGTCGAGGTACAGCGCGACGCAGACGGCCGACGGATCATCACCCCCATCGGTGAGGAAGTCGAGCTTCCCTGCGATCTCGCGCTCTTCGCGATCGGATTCGACGGTGTCGAGCACAGTCCTCTTCTCGACGACTACGGCCTGTCGCTCACTCGTCGCGGTTCGCTTTCCTGTGGGCCCGACTGGCAGACCACCGCTCCCGGCGTGTTCGTCTGCGGCGACGCTCATCGCGGCGCGTCCTTGGTGGTCTGGGCCATTGCAGAGGGACGGTCCGCGGCGCATGGCGTCGACGCGTTCCTGACCGGTCGCTCCGACCTTCCGTCGCCCGTTCATCCGACGGCTCTGCCTCTCGCAGTGGTGTGATCAGCACCGTTGTGAAGTCGTAGTCTGTACCGATCCAGGTCTGTTCACCTGTGGCAACTCACTACTACCGGCCAGTAGTATTGCGTCGGTTACCTCTGCCGTAGAGAAGGTGAGGGGCACCGACTACGCTCGTGGTCGTGAGCCGACGTACGAAGATCGTTTGCACCCTTGGACCTGCAACCGCCAGCGCTGAGCGAATCCGCGAACTCGTCGAGAGTGGAATGGATGTCGCTCGACTGAATTTCAGCCATGGTGATCACCCCGATCATCAGGCCAACTACGAGTGGGTCCGTGCGGCCTCGAATGCCACCGGCAAAGCCGTCGGCATCCTTGCCGACCTACAGGGACCCAAGATCCGTCTCGGACGGTTCACGGAAGGCAAGACCACCTGGGCCGCCGGTGAATTGGTACGCATCACCGTCGACGAGTGCGACGGCACGCACGATCGCGTGTCGACCACGTACAAGGAATTGGCGCAGGACGCCAAGGAAGGTGACAGGCTCCTCGTCGACGACGGCAAGGTCGGCTTGGTCGTCACCGGAGTCGAAGGCAACGACGTGCTGTGCCGCGTCACCGAAGGCGGACCGGTCAGCAACAACAAGGGTGTGTCCCTGCCCGGCATGGACGTGTCCGTTCCGGCGTTGTCCGAGAAGGACATTGCCGATCTCGAGTTCGCCTTGTCGCTCGGAGTCGACTTCATCGCACTGTCGTTCGTTCGTTCCCCCGCGGACGTCGAGCTCGTGCACGCGGTCATGGATCGCGTCGGTCGCCGAGTGCCGGTCATCGCGAAGCTCGAGAAGCCCGAAGCCGTGGACAACCTCGAAGCCATCGTGCTCGCGTTCGACGCGGTCATGGTCGCCCGCGGCGACCTCGGCGTCGAGCTCCCTCTCGAGCAGGTTCCCCTGGTGCAGAAGCGCGCGATTCAGATCGCCCGCGCCAACGCCAAGCCCGTCATCGTCGCCACCCAGATGCTCGAGTCGATGATCGAGAACTCCCGTCCTACCAGGGCCGAGGCGTCCGACGTCGCGAACGCCGTGCTCGACGGCACCGACGCGGTCATGTTGTCCGGTGAGACCTCCGTCGGCAAGTACGTGATGGAGACCGTCCGCACCATGGCCCGCATCGTCGAAACGGTCGAGAGCGAGGGCGATCCCGTTCCTCCTTTGACTCACGTTCCGCGTACCAAGCGAGGCGTCATCTCCTACGCTGCGCGGGACATCGGCGAACGTCTCGACGCCAAGGCGCTCGTCGCGTTCACTCAGTCCGGAGACACCGTTCGACGGTTGGCGCGCCTGCACACGTCGCTTCCACTGCTGGCGTTCACCTCGATTCCCGAGGTGCGCTCGCAGCTGGCGCTGAGCTGGGGAACCGAGACGTTCCTGGTCCCCGAGGTCGCGACCACCGACGCGATGGTTCTCGAAGTGGACAAGGCACTCCTGGAGCTCGGCCGCTACAACAGGGGCGATCAGGTCGTGATCGTCGCCGGAGCGCCTCCCGGCACAGTAGGCTCGACCAACTTGATCCACGTGCATCGAATTGGGGAAGAGGACCGGTAAGTGACCGACGCGGGGGGAACCGGCGCAGCTACTGCGCCCAGCAGTGATCGTGATGTGACGACCGACCTGGACACACTCCTCGAGCTGCTTCAGCTCGAGGAGTTCGGCGAGGACAAATTTCGGGGAGTGCATCCTCGCCAGGTCGGGAGTCGCACGTTCGGTGGTCAGCTGGTGGCGCAAGCGCTCATCGCGGCGGGCCGAACGGTCACGGGAACGACCCGCGACGTACACGCGATCAACGCGCACTTCATCCGCGGCGGTGATGTGAAGAAGCCGATCGAGTATCACGTCGATCGACACCGCGACGGTCGAGCATTCGCGAACAGGCAGGTCACGGCCTATCAGGACGGCAACGAGATCTTCGTGATGCTCGCCGCGTTCCAGGATTTCGGCACCGGGCTCGAGCACAGTGTCGAACTGCCCGATGTTCCGTACCCGGACGCATTGCCGCCGCTCGGCGACCACTTCGTCGGGTACGAGGACAGGCTGCAGATGTTCGTCGACGCCCTCAAACCGATCGACATGCGCTACGCGAACGATCCGGCGTGGATTCTGCAGGGGACCGGGGAGAAACTCAACCACAACCGCGTGTGGATGAAAGCCGACGGCGACCTTCCCGACGACCCGATTTTCCACGCCGCCACTATGGGATACGCGTCGGACACGACGGTGCTCGACTCGATCATCACCACTCACGGTCTGTCCTGGGGGTTCGACCGCATCGTCGCGGCGACGGTGAACCATTCCATCTGGTTCCATCGACCGTTCCGGTTCGACGACTGGGCGCTGTACGCGACGGAGTCTCCCGTCGCGGCGGGGTCCAGAGGCCTGGCCACGGGTAGGTTCTTCTCGATGGACGGCTTGCTTCTCGCGACCGTGGTGCAGGAAGGTCTGATCAGGCACTTCCCACGGAAGGCCTGACTCGGGGGCCCGACGCTCAGGCCAGGGCAGGCGCGATCGTCGTGGTCCAGGCTTCGCGTAGCTGGTCTTCGAAGAGCGGCCAGGTGTGAGCGCCCCGCTCACGCATGGAAATCGTTGCCGGAACTCCAGTTCGGTGCAGAGCGTCGACGAACAGTGACGTGCAGTAGTTGACGAGCGCTTCGACGACGATTCCGCCGACGGGTGGGAAAGCGCCGACAGGGATACGGTCCACCGGCCCCGGTTGCCCCTCCGATGCGCTGACGTACACCGCTGTGCCGCGCAGTCTTTCGACGTTCACGGCCGGGTCGTGTTCGCGCCACGCAGGGTTGCCGGGCAATCCCCACATGTTGAACGGATTGTTCAGGCCACCCGCGATCATCGTCGAGATTCCCGCCATCGCAAACGGATTCGAGGGTGCAGGGCAGCCGCTGAACGACGCCGCGGCATCGAACACGTCCGGTGCCTGAATGGCAAGATCGAGCGCGGGGCCTCCGCTCATGGACAGGCCGGCGATGCCGTTCTTCCCGGTCGAGCCGAAGTGGCCGTCGATCGCCTGGGGCAGTTCGCGGGTGAGATACGTCTGCCACTTGTAGTTTCCGAGCACCGGGTCGGGGTTCTGCCAGTCGGTGTAGAAGCTGAACCTCCCACCGACCGGCATGACGACGGTGACGTTCTTGTCGGCGAAGAACTCCGCTACCGAAGAGTTTCCGAGCCATCCCACGCCGTCCTCGTTCCCGAGTGCACCGTTCAGGAGATACAGGGTGGGAAGAGTGCCGCCGTGGGAAGGCCGCAGGACGTCGTTCGAGATCACCTTGTCCATGGACGGCGAGTACACGTCGACTACCGAGTGAGTTGCGGACACGGCGCGCACATCGACCACACGGGCGGCTTCGGCGGGACCGGCGTACGCGGGACCGGCGATCGCGAGGACACTCGCAGCGAGCGCGATCACGACGACGGAACGCAACATCAGTAACTTCTGCCACATCCGCATCAATCGATGGTGGCATGGATCGGCGTGACCTCTGCTAACGATCCAGCGTCGAAACGACAAAGTTCACCCGTGTCGTCCGTGACATTTCACGGATTCGCAATATTCTCCGATTCATGCCGGGAACAGACACGTTTCGACGACACGACGGGCGATGGGTCACGTGTGCAGTTGTCGCCGCAGCCGTCGCGCTCGTCGCACACGCGTGGACGTTGGGATTCGCCGGCTTGTACGGACTGTTCGGAAACGGGGTCGACGCCATCGTGTACCGGCACGGCGGCGGGACGTTGCTGACCGGTGAGGGCCTGTATTCGTTCTCGCTGTTCGACACAGCGCTCCCGTTCACCTACCCGCCGTTCGCTGCTGTGGTGTTCGTTACGCTTGCCGTGCTACCGATCTCGGCCACGACGGCGGTCGTGGGCATCGTCAACATCCTGCTTCTCTATCTCGCGGTGCTGTCGAGTTGGCGGATTCTCGGATATCGCGGAGTGCCCACTCATGTCGTCTCCCTGGGGTCGGCGATTGCGTTCACCTGGCTCGAACCAGTTCGAATGACGCTGTGGCTCGGGCAGATCAACCTTCTACTGCTGATCCTCGTGCTGTGGGACCTCGGCCGTCCCGACGGCAGTCGCCTACGAGGAATCGGCGTCGGCCTCGCCGCGGGGTTGAAACTGACGCCGGCATTCTTCGTCGTGTACGCGCTTGCCATCAAACAGTTCCGGACTGCGGCGGTGGCCGTCGCGACGTTCGTCGCCACCGTCCTCGCGGGATCGATTCTGTTGTTCGACGACGCACGCACCTTCTGGACCAGCGCGATCTTCCAGTCCGATCGGATCGGGTGGCTACCGTCGCCGGCGAATCAGTCGGTGCACGGTGTGCTCGCTCGACTCTGGTCCGACGGGTCCCCGCCGATGGTGCTGTGGCTCGGCTGTGTTCTCGTCGTCGGCGCGATCGGACTGTGGTGCGCGGTGGCGGCCGAGCGACGAGGCGCTCGATTGTTGTCGTTGACGATCTGCGGCCTGACAACACCCATGGTGTCCCCGTTCTCGTGGGGGCATCACTGGGTGTGGTGCGTGCCGTTGGTCGTGGTGGTACTGGACTGGGCCGCGAGATCCGCTCGGTCCTGGAGCTGGGCGGTGCCGGCCCTCGTCGTGGCCCCGTTCGTCGCCTGGTACTGGACGGCGCCCAGCGGCACTGCCGTCATCGGCACATTCATGCTCGGCGTCCCGTCATGGGCGTGGATTCCGGTTACGTCGGTCTACCCGATCGTGTTCGTCGTCGTTCTCCTGGTGGCCCTCGTCTCGACCGTAGGACCCAGATATCGCCGGCCGAGGCTGCGCGATCGTTCGCCACGCGTCGAGCTTTCGGTCGAAGGACAGAGAGGCGTGAGCGGGACTGGTCGACGGAAGCCGACGTACAGCGACATCGCGTACGGACGGGGCGACGTGACGAACGAAACTCGTCTCCGCCTTGGCTCCGTTGAAGACGATGCGCCGGATGGAAGGAAATTCGCCGAGCAGGGAGTCGAAGTCGTTCGTCACGACAGTCGAATCGACGATCGCGGAGTCGAGGCTCCCGCGCCGCGTGCATAGCTTCACCACATCCCACACCGCGATTCCACGCGCGAGCAGAATCGCTGTTCGCTCGTCGTAGGACTTCTCCGGGCCCGCACCGAACAACGCACCCATGATCGGCCAGAACGCGTTACGAGGATGCGCGTAGTACTGCGCCGCTCTCAGTGACGCCACTCCGGGCATGGAGCCGAGGATCAACGTGTGCGACGAACGGTCGACTATCGGCGGAAAGCTGTGCACCGTGGTCATCCCACCAGCATGTCAGGCCCAATCGCGTGCGGGCACCGGCGTCGTCGACGACAATGGAGCTATGTTGGATCCACGAGTACTCGACAATCATGAACTCGACGCAGAACTCGCTGTGCTCAAGCGCGGCCGCGACCAATCGATGGACGAGGGTGCGCAAGGCGCCGAGCTCGCCGAGGCGGATGCTCTGATCGAGAAGTTCGAAGCCGAGATCCGTCATCGTCACGAGCAACCGCAAGCAGATTAGATCCGCGCCGCCGCGGTCAACACAGCACACGCCAGAGTGGCCGCCGCAGTCCTGGCATGGTTCCACCGCGTCCAGCGGGTGAGGTAGTCCGCCCACACCGAAGCACCGTGGCTGCTGGACGGGTCGACCGAGGCCAGAGAATCGTTGAGCGGCACGTTGATTGCGACCGTCATCGCTACGCACCCGACCACGTACACCACGGCGCCGGCAACGACGAGCGTCCCCGAATCTCCGCCCGACGCAAGGCTCGTGACGGCCGCGGCCACTGCAGCAGCAGCGGCGCCGAGGAAGACCGTCAGGAACACAGGTGAGACGATCACGTTGTTGATCTGCTGCATCGTGGCAGCGGCGTCGGCGGCGGGTCGCGTTCTCAGCGCGGGCATGACGCCGACCGAGAACGCCAGCAGCACCCCCGCTGTCAGCCCGCACCCGACGGCAGAGGTCGTGGTGGCGATGGATGCAACCTTCTCGAGCACGACGGTGTCCCTTCTGTCGGTTCGTCCAGCATGCCTCCGAGTGGCTGGACGATCCATGCTCGTTCGTCGCTACTTCATGCTCGTTCGTCCACGACGTCGTACGATCGGTCGATGCGCGGCCACGATCCATGGAGAACATCCGACCCGCTCGGCGAAGCCCTGCATTTCGTCCGAATGACCGGTGCGTTCTACTGTCGGTCCGAGCTGGCCGAGCCCTGGGGACTCGCGATGCCCCCCATGGAGGACTGCCTGTGGTTTCACGTCGTGGTCGCCGGACGAGGCCTCCTCGAGGTCGACGGCGCCGAGCCTCGGTGGATCGCCCCGGGCGAATTTGCGCTGGTGCCGGACGGTTCCGGACATGTCCTGTCCAGCGACGCCTCCCTCGCCGACTCCGCGCCCCTCGTGCACGAGTTGCACCACGACTACATCAGCGATCGATACGCCGTCGTCCGCCACGGAGGCACCGGATCCCCGACGACCATGATCTGTGGAGCCGTGCGGCTCGATCACCCGTCGGTCGGAAAGCTGCTCGACTGCCTGCCGTCGCTGATCGTCGTCGAGTCGGCACCGACACCGCAGCTGTCGTGGATGCACAGCACACTCGGCCTCGTCGCCGACGAGGCCCAGCGAGTCCGACCCGGCGGGGAAGCCGTGATCACGCGGTTGTCGGACATCCTCGTCATCCAGGCGCTGCGGTGGTGGATCGAGAACGATCCCGCGGCCGGATCCGGTTGGCTCGGTGCACTGCAGGATCGAGGGATCGGCCCAGCGCTGGCGGTGATTCACCGCTCGCCGGACAAGCCGTGGACCGTGGCGACCCTCGCCGCCGAAGTCTCGATGTCGAGGTCGGCCTTCTCCGCACGCTTCACCACACTCGTCGGTGAAGCACCCATGCGCTACCTCGCTCGGTGGAGGATGCAGTGCGCTCACGACGCACTGAAATCCGGTGACCGCACTGTCGCCGAACTGGCACGTCGAAGCGGCTACGAGTCCGAAGCAGCCTTCGGGAGAGCATTCAAAAGGCTCGTCGGGCAGTCACCGGGAAGCGTCCGTCGCCGAGAGCTACCGGTGCCCTGACACTAGTCCAGAAGGTGACGCAGATACATCGACGGATCGGCGAGGTACCGACGCCAATGCGCGACGAGTTCCAGTTCCTCCCAACTGGTTCTGCGTAGACCGTGGTCACCGACTTCGACGATGTCGGCTCCGGGCACCGACGCCAACACAGGCGAGTGCGTCGCGCAGACGACCTGGGCCCCGGCGTCGGCGAGTTCGGACATCAACGCCACCAGTCGAAGGCAGGCCGTGAAGGACAGTGCCGACTCCGGTTCGTCCAGCACGTAGAAGCCCGGGTCCTGGAACATTGCGCGAAACACCGCGAGAAATCCCTCACCATGGCTCAATTCGGTGGTGTCCTCGTCCCAGTAACCCGGCACGCCCGAGTAACGCTCGGTCAGTTCGACAGCCGTCTCGGCACGGAGAAAGAAGCCTTTCTTCTGCAACCGCGGTCCGCGAAGCATCCGTGCGCCTCGCGGCGTCGTCTCGAGTTCGATGACGTCACCCAGCGGGGTCCGAACGGTGTCCGTGCGCGGCAGTCTCGACGCCCGGCCGCCACGCGAATCGAGATCGAAACCCTCCGCGACAGCCTCGACGATGGTCGACTTACCCGAGCCGTTGTCACCGACGAGCATCGTCACGGGCGCATGGAACTCGAGTCCGTCTCCGACGAGGTCCGCCACGGCAGGAACGGTGAAGGGCCAGTCGTCGACGTGATCGACCGGATCGACGAATGCGCGCTCTACGAACATGAATTCAGGCGGTCACCGGTCGATCGACGTATCCGGTCACATGGGTGCTGTCGGCACTGCACTGGAAGTACACCCACTTCGGTTCCGACCGGTCCGCAGCATCTCCGAACCGGTGATTGACACGCTGAGCGCACAAAGTGCCGGCGCCGGTGTCGTGGCATCGGAGATTGCTGGGTATGTACATCGCTTCACTGTATGCCTAGCGGCTTCACCGTGTGACCAGCGGTGCGGGTCGGTGTACCAGAGACGATGGGGGGTGGTGCCCTCGGTGAGACTCGAACTCACACTGGACGGGTTTTGAATCCGTTTCCTCTGCCAATTGGGATACGAGGGCTGGCGTCTTCGTGCGGTTCACTACTTTAGAAGATGCGCTTCAGGCCCCGTACACCGGTACCCTCGAAGGGTTCGTGGAACCAGGTGAGGTCTGCGGCAGAGTGCCGGGCATGCGAGGATTTCTGCTGGTCGATGACGTGTCTAAGGAGACTGGTAAACGATGAATGCTCCTGCCCAGCAAGAGAGCGCAAAGCCCGCTCTACGGGTCGTGGTCGCCGAGGACGAATCGCTCATCCGCCTCGATCTGGTGGAGATGCTGCGTGAAGAGGGCTACGAGGTGGTCGGTGAGGCGGCCGACGGTCAGCAGGCCGTCGACCTTGCCGTGGAACTTCGCCCCGATCTGGTGATCATGGACGTCAAGATGCCACGACGGGACGGAATCGACGCAGCGTCGGAAATCGCCGAGAAGCGTATAGCTCCCGTCGTCATCCTGACGGCGTTCAGTCAGCGTGAACTCGTGGAGAAGGCGCGGGACGCGGGAGCGATGGCGTATCTGGTCAAACCGTTCTCCAAAGCCGACCTGATGCCTGCCGTGGAACTCGCGGCAAGTCGGTACACGGAGATCTCGTCGCTCGAGAGCGAAATCGCGGATCTCCAGGAACGGCTGGAGACGCGCAAGCTCATCGAGCGGGCGAAGGGCAAGCTGATGGAATCCCAGTCGCTCACGGAGCCACAGGCGTTCAAGTGGATTCAGCGCGCCGCGATGGATCGACGGACGACGATGAAGGCCGTCGCCGACGTCATCATCGAGACGCTCGACGCCCCGCCCGAGGCCTGATTTCGGGCCCGCACGCTACGGCGATGTAAATCTTCGGCTCCTCAGGTCACAGTCAGGTCACGAGCCGTCTTCTCGCCCATCGCGAACCGATGGGGACAGCTAGCGTCTGATCCACACACGCGGCGCATGACTCACGTGCGCTTCGTTTTTGGATCGACCAAGGAGACCCTAGATGGCAAAACGGACCTATGTCCGCACGGCTGCGGTGCTGGGTGCTGCTTCACTGGCACTGTTCGGCTGTTCCTCGAGCGACGATTCCAGCTCGGGGGACAGTTCCAGCTCTGCCAGCGGTGGAAGTTCGGCGGCCGAAGAGACAACGGTGTCGACCGACTGCACGCCGGATCAGGCAACGGCAGGGGCGACCCCCGTCACGACCCCGCTGGTCGTCGGTACGCTGCTTCCCGAAACCGGCAGCCTCGCATTCCTCGGCCCGCCGGAGGTCGCGGGTGTGCGCCTCGCGGTCGACGAGGTCAACGCTGCGGGCGGCGTTCTCGGACAGCCTGTTCAACTCATCCCCGGCGACTCGGGTGACACGACGACGGACACCGCGAACACCACGGTCGACCGTCTGCTCGCGGGTGGAGCGGACGTCATCGTCGGTGCGGCATCGTCCTCGGTGTCACTGAAGGTCATCGACAAGATCGCCAGCGCCGGCGTCGTACAGTTCTCCCCGGCCAACACTTCGGACCAGTTCGTCTGCTACGCGGACAAGGGCCAGTACTTCCGTACCGCACCCACCGATGTACTTCAGGCTCAAGCGCTTTCGCAGCTCATCGCGGAGGACGGTGCGCAGCGTGTATCCATCCTCGCGCTCAACGACCCCTACGGCACCGGCCTCGCCGCCAACACCGTGGAGAACCTCGAAGCAGCGGGCATTCCGTCGGATCAGATCCAGTCGATCATCTACGACCCCAACGCACAGTCGTTCAACGCCGAGGTCGACGACGTGAACAACTTCGCGCCCGACGCCGTCGCAATCGTCGGCTTCGAGGAGTCCGCGAAGATCATCACGCGTATGCACGAGGTCGGCATCGGACCGTCGGACGGCACGCTCGTCTACGGAGTCGACGGCAACATGGGCAACGCCCTCGGCGAATCCGTCGCACCGGGCCTGCTCGACACGATGCGCGGAACCACCCCGCTCACCGACGTCGGCACCGCCTTCCAGGATCGACTCAAGACCGTCGACCCCGCCCTGGTGGACTTCAACTACGCCGGCGAGTCCTACGACGCAGTCATCATCTCGGCCCTCGCAGCAGAGCAAGCAAAATCGACGGCGGGCACGGACATTGCGGCCAACATCAACAGCGTCACCAAGGACGGCGAGAAGTGCACCACCTACGCACAGTGCCTTCCCCTCGTCCAGGCCGGAACCGACATCGACTACGACGGTGTCACCGGTGCGCTGAACTTCAGCGACGCAGGTGAGCCGGCCACAGGTTCCTACGGCAACCTGGTCTTCGGCCCGGACAACACCCTGAAGACGGACGGATACATCGTCGTCGGAGAGTGATCGGTCCTCGGTACTGACTCAGAACACACGGAACCCCGGTCCACCTGGACCGGGGTTCCGTGCTGTCGGTGGCCATGCCGTGCGGTTATCCGTTGGGACCGAATGAACCGTTCGGTCACTCCAAGTGACCGAACGCCACGTTCGCTCCGCCTTGGGCATCCGCCGTTGGGACCGAATGAACGGTTTGGTCAGTCAGACTGACCGAACGCCCCGTTCGCTCCGAACGGGGCGTGCCCGAGCCCGTCTGCGCTGGGGAGCACGAGGACGGCCCCTGAGAATGCAGCAAGACCCGGGCTCGTGGGGTGAGCCCGGGTCTTGTCGGAGTGCGGAAGTTATTTCTTCTCTTTGCTTCCCGCCAGGGTGCCGAGGTAGAGCTCGATGACCTTGGGGTCGTTCATGAGGTTGGTGCCGGTGTCGGTGTAGGCGTTTCGGCCCTGGTCGAGGACGTATCCGCGGTCGCAGATCTGGAGGCAGCGGCGTGCGTTCTGTTCCACCATGATGATGGAGACGCCTGTTGCGTTGATCTTCTTGCAGCGGATGAAGACTTCGTCCTGGAACATGGGGGAGAGGCCTGCGGACGGTTCGTCGAGCAGCAGGACCGATGGTTCCATCATCAGGGCACGGCCCATAGCGACCATTTGTCGTTCGCCGCCGGAGAGTGCGCCTGCTTTGACTTTCTTGCGTTCGCCGAGGAGTGGGAAGAGTTCGCTGACGAAGTCGAAGCGTTCCGCGAATTTCTTCGGCCGCAGATAGATTCCCATTTCGAGGTTTTCCTCGATGGTGAGTGACGGGAAGACGTTCTGTGTCTGCGGCACGTATCCGACGCCTTTGGTGACCAGTACGTGGGCTTCGGCGGAGGTGATGTTGTCTCCGCGGAGTTTGACCGACCCCTTGCGGACGGGGATGAGCCCGAACAGTGTTTTGAGCAGGGTCGATTTTCCTGCGCCGTTGGGGCCGATGATGCCGACGATCTCGCCGTCTTTCAGGAAGAAGTTGCACTCTTCGAGGATGTTGACGCCAGGGATGTATCCGGCGACGAGGTTGTCGGCGCGGACGAGAGCCCCCTCGGCGAGCCGGGCGTGTTCTTCCGGTGTTGCGGCGAATTCGGCGGGTGTCAGTTTGTCGGTGTTCGGTTCGCTCATTTGCCGTCTTCTTCCTTGGCGTGCTTGCCGGTTGCGACGTCGGCAGACGCGACGAACTCGGGCTCGGACAAGTCGCCGCCTGCTTCGAGCTCTTCGGCTTCGGCCTGTTCCAGCGCTTCGGCCAGTTCGGCTGTGGCGCCGACGGGATTGCCGTTCTCGTCGAATTCGAGGGCCTGGTCGTGATGGCTTCCGAGGTAGGCGTCGACGACAGCACCGTTGTTGGACAGGTCTTCCGGGGTGGATTCGGCAATGACGCTGCCCTGCGCCATCACGACGACCCAGTCGCTGATGTCGCGAATGACGTCCATGTCGTGTTCGACGAACACCACCGTCATCCCGTCGTCGCGCAGCGACTTGATGTGGCCCAGAAGGCTCTGTGTCAGTGCGGGATTGACGCCTGCCATGGGTTCGTCGAGCATGACCACGGCCGGATCGGTCATGAGGGCGCGCGCCATTTCGAGTAGTTTGCGTTGTCCGCCGGACATGGAGCCGGCGAGGTCGTCGGCCTTCGCGTCGAGCTTGAATCGCTCGAGCAGTTGGTAGGCCCGGTCGGTGATCTCCTTCTCCTGCTTCTTCCACGTCCAGGGCATCAGCGTGTTGACGATCCGTTCGCCGCGCTGGCCGGTGGCGCCGAGACGAACGTTGTCCAGCACAGTGAGTTTGGACAATGCTTTGGTCAACTGGAACGTGCGTACGACGCCCTTGCGCGCGACCTGGTGGGGGTGCATCCGGCCCAGTGACTGTCCGTCCATCGACCAGGTGCCCGTGTCGGGGCGGTCGAATCCGGTGAGCAGGTTGAACAAGGTGGTTTTACCGGCACCGTTGGGGCCGATGAGGCCGGTGATGCAGCCTCGCTGGATCTCGAGGTGTGCGACGTCGACTGCTTTCAGGCCGCCGAAGGTTCGGGACACTCCGTCGACGACGAGCGTCGGATCCGGTTTTGCCGCACCGGGAGTCTGGGGGACTCCGGCGAACAGCGATGACCTTTCCTGAGCGCTCAGTGGCCGCCGTGCGTCCGCTGTTGTCTTGTCAGGCATTGAGCTGTACCTCTCGCTTGTTGCCGAGAATGCCTTGCGGCCTGAACACCATCATCACGGCGATCAGAATGCCAAGGAGTACGAATCGAGTGGCGCCGACCTGCTGTTCGGTCAGGTTGAGCAGGGGATCGGGACCCGAAATGGCTTGCCGCAGGATGGCGTCGGGGATGGAGAGAAGGAACCAGAACAGCATGGCGCCGAGTACCGGGCCGAACACTGTTGCGGCACCGCCGAGAATCAACGCACCGAAGGCGAAGAACGTCTGCGCGGTGGAGTAGAAGTCCGGGTTGATGGACTTGGTCTGCAGGGCGTTGAACACGCCGCCCATGCCTCCGATGACGCCGCCGAGGACCAGAGCCTGCATCTTGTAGACGAAGACGTTCTTGCCGAGCGATCGCGCTGCATCCTCGTCCTCGCGGACGGCCTTGAGAACGCGGCCCCATGGGCTGTGCGTGAGCAGATAGATGAATCCGCAGAGGATCAGTACGAGCGACCATCCGACCACCATGGCCCACAGGTCGTCACCGTAGAACTTCACGCCGAGGAACGCGTACTGCTTACCGGAGTCGAACGGGCTGAGAGAGGTGAACGGATCGGCGAAGCCGAAAATACCGTTGGTGGACTTGGTGATCGGATCGGACGCCGTCGATCTGAAGACGAGTCTGAGGATCTCCGATGCGGCGATCGTGACGATCGCGAGATAGTCGGCGCGCAGCCGTAGCGTCGGGATGCCGAGGACGAGTGCCAGCAAGCCTGCGGCGCCGAGGCCGACGAGTATGCCCAGCCACAGAGGCTGCTGGTAGGTGATCGTCATGATGCCGACGCCGTAGCCGCCGAGCAGCGCGAAGCCGATCTGACCGAAGTTGAGCAGCCCGGCGTAGCCGAAGTGCAGATTCAAGCCGATTGCGAGCAGTGCGTAGAAAATTGCCGACGGCCCGACCAGTTGGGCGAGCGAGACCTGGAGTGCTCCGAGGATATCCACGTTGTCACCCGATCCTTTGCCGCGAGCCGAGTATGCCCTGGGGTCTGACGACGAGGATGAGAATCAAGACGAGCAGTCCTCCGATGTATTTGAGATCGGGATTGATGATCATCGTCGACCACTGGACCAGCAGTCCGACGATGACGCAGCCGAGGAGGGCTCCGTACGCAGTTCCCAAGCCTCCCAGTGTGATTCCTGCGAACATCAGGAGCAGCAGCTTGAAGCCCATCTCCCACTGAACGCGGCCACCGAGCTCGGAGAGCCCGAACAGGACGCCGCCCAGGGCGGCGAGGCCACCACCCATGCACCAGACGAAGGTGACGACGCGCTCGACATTGATTCCCGACGAGGCGGCGAGGTCACGATTGTCGGCAACGGCGCGCATCGCCTTGCCGATTCGGGTGCGCTGCAGCATCACCGCGACGCCGACGAGGACGACGATGCTGATGACGATGCAGGCAAGGTTGACATTGGTGATCGCCAGCGGTCCCCATTCGTTCTGGGTCTGCGCCTGGTAGTCGGCGAACGGTTCGGCGCGATCGGAGAAGAAGATCAGGATGAGGTATCGCAGTGCGATGGCCAGGCCGATCGACACCACGAGTTGAGCGATCAAGCCGGTCTTCCGTTTTCGCAACGGGCGCCAGATCACTGTGTTGTTCAGCCAGCCGATCGCGATGCCGACGATGATCGCCAGGATCGTCGCCCAGATCAGCTGTATGCCCATGCTGACGTTGAAGACCCACGCGGCCACGGCGCCGAGCGTCACCAACTCGCCGTGCGCGAAGTTGGTCAGGCCCGTGGTGCCGAAGATCAGGCTGAGGCCGACGGCTGCCAGTGCGATGACCAGACCGAAGCGAAGGCCGTCGACGGTAGTCCTGATGAATTTCTCGTAGAACGGCACTTCCGTGGCCGTTCTGGCTTCACCGAAGGAGAAGATGACGGTGTTGGCGCGTCCGGCCTGCACGTCGCGTTCCACCGAGCCCTGGACGCTGACTCCGTCCGGGAGGGTTTCGGAGTCGACTTCGAATGTGTATGTGCCGGGCGACAACTGGAGTGTCCAGCGGCCTCCGTCCTGAGAGGTGGTGCGAACCACCTCGTCACCGGAGGAGTCCAGTGCCTTCACATCGACGTCGGCAAGGCGTTCACCGCCGTTGTTGAGGCTTCCGCTCACGGCGACCGCGTCGGCGGGCGGTGCGTCCGAGATCGCGGTGGGCGGGGGAGTAGGGGTCGGTTCTTGAGCTGCGGCAGTGCCACCGAACGTCACTGCTGCTATGGATCCGAGTATCGCCAACATGAGGATCTGTCTCAGAAGGCGGAACGAACGTCGGTCTGTGTACCGAATTCGGATCTTCCTTCGGGTCCATCGAACATTTGGAGCCACGCACGTCCTCCGGACGGTTGTCGGGGTGAGCCCAGGATTGGGCTCGGCTGCTTGCAATTGTCGGACTCTAACCGTTGGAACCGCACGAAATCGGCGTCTCGAATTTCCGATAAGTATCATTTGTGTTTCGAACTACGTGAACAGGCGAAATCGCAGCAGATTCCCATCCGCGCCCGCCGCTGTCGGACCCTCTACCTAGACTGGGCAACCGTGAGCCCCGTAACCGACGCCAGTGCCGCATCCGCACCCTCGACCGGCAAATCAGCCGACGGTCAGCAACCGACGCTGTTGCTCATCGACGGTCACTCGATCGCGTTCCGCGCGTTCTTCGCCCTGCCCGTGGAGAACTTCAAGACCACGAGCGGCCAGTCGACCAACGCGGTCTACGGGTTCACCTCCATGCTGATCAACCTCCTCCGGGACGAGAAGCCGACGCACATCGCCGCAGCCTTCGACGTCTCTCGGCAGACGTTTCGCGCCGAGCGATTCCCGGACTACAAGGCCAACCGCAGCAAGACCCCCGACGAGTTCGCCGGCCAGGTGGACATCACGAAGGACGTCCTGGGCGCAATGGGTATCCCGGTCATGGCCGAGCCGGGTTTCGAGGCCGACGATATCATCGCCACGTTGGTCACTCAGGCCGAAGCGCTCGGCTACCGCGTTCTCGTCGTGACCGGTGACCGCGACTCGCTGCAGCTCGTCACCGACAACGTGACCGTGCTCTACCCCAAGAAGGGGGTTTCGGAGCTCACCCGGTTCACCCCGGAGGAAGTGACCACGAAGTACGGGTTGTCGCCGTCCCAGTACCCCGACTTCGCGGCGCTGCGAGGCGACCCGAGCGACAACCTGCCCGGAATCCCCGGCGTCGGCGAGAAGACGGCGACCAAGTGGATCGTGCAGTACGGCTCTCTGGAAGAACTGGTCAACAACGTCGACAAGGTGAAGGGCAAGGTCGGTGACGCACTGCGCGCCAACCTGTCCTCGGTCGTCCTCAACCGCGAGCTCACCGAAATGGTGCGCGACGTGCCGTTGCCGTACACCCCGGACCAACTCGAACTGGCACCGTGGGATCGCGAGAAGATCCACGGCTTGTTCGACGACCTGGAGTTCAGGGTTCTCCGTGACCGCCTGTTCGACACGTTGTCCTCGGCCGAACCGGAGGCGGAGGAGGGCTTCGACGTCAAGGGTGGCGCCGTCCCCGTCGGAGAGCTCGCCTCGTGGCTTGCCGCTCACGCGTCGACGGGTGAGCGCCACGGACTGTCGGTCGTCGGTCCTCGTCGCCCGTTCGACAGTGATGCCGTGTCCATCGCGATCGCCGCGTCCGACGGTGAGGGCGGATTCGTCACGACGAGCTCACTCGATCCGTCGGACGAGACAGCGCTCGCGGCATGGTTGGCCGACGAAACGCAGCCCAAAGCCCTTCACGAGGCCAAGTGGGCCATCCATGCACTCCGCGGTCGGGGATGGACTCTGGGCGGGTTGACGAGCGACACCGCACTCGCTGCATACCTCGTTCGTCCGGGGCAGCGAAGCTTCAACCTGGACGATCTGTCCCTGCGCTACCTCAAGCGTGAGCTTCGGGCCGAGGGCTCCGTCGAAGGGCAGATGTCCCTACTGGACACCGAGGACGTCGCCGAAGCCGCGGTGGCCGAGGGCGAGATCCTGCGAGCGCAGGCCATACTCGATCTGGCGGCTGCACTGGACTCGGAACTGACCGACATCGAATCGACGTCGTTGCTGTCCGAGATGGAGCTACCGCTCCTCGGAGTTCTCGCGGACATCGAAGCGACGGGCATCGCCGTCGATCGCACCCACCTCGAGGAACTCCAGAGCCGCTTCGCCGGGCAGGTGTCCGACGCCGCCAATGCCGCCTACGAGGTGATCGGCAAGCAGATCAACCTGGGTTCGCCGAAGCAGCTGCAGGTCGTGCTGTTCGAAGAACTCGACATGCCGAAGACGAAGAAGACCAAGACCGGTTACACCACCGATGCAGACGCACTGCAGGGCTTGTTCGAGAAGACCGAGCATCCGTTCCTGAAGTTCCTGCTGGACCACCGTGATGCGACGCGCATGAAAGTCACCGTCGACGGGTTGCTCAAGTCCATCTCCGACGACGGGCGTATCCACACGACGTTCAATCAGACGGTCGCAGCGACGGGCCGCCTGTCCTCGACGGAGCCGAACCTGCAGAACATTCCGGTACGTAACGAGGCCGGGCGCCACATCCGCGACGGGTTCGTCGTCGGCGAAGGCTACGACATGCTGCTGACGGCCGACTACAGCCAGATCGAGATGCGCATCATGGCCCACCTGTCCGGCGACGAAGGTCTGATCGAGGCGTTCAACACCGGCGAGGATCTGCACAGTTTCGTCGGAGCGCGAGCCTTCGGTGTTCCCATCGAAGAGGTCACCCCGGAGCTGCGTCGTCGGGTCAAAGCCATGTCGTACGGGCTCGCCTACGGGCTCAGCGCCTTCGGGTTGGCTGCGCAACTCAAGATCTCCACGGACGAAGCCAAGCAGCAGATGGAGGCGTACTTCGCTCGTTTCGGCGGCGTGCGTGATTACCTGCGGAACGCTGTGGAAGAGTCCAGGAAGGTCGGATACACATCCACGTTGTACGGCCGTCGCCGTTACTTGCCGGACCTCAACAGCGACAACCGTCAGCGGCGCGAGGTCGCCGAGCGTGCTGCGTTGAACGCGCCCATCCAAGGCACGGCTGCGGACATCATCAAGGTTGCGATGATCGACGTGCACAAGTCGTTGAGCGCGTCGAACCTGAAGTCGCGCATGCTGCTTCAGGTTCACGACGAGTTGGTGCTCGAGGTGGTCGAATCCGAGCGCGACGAGGTCGAGGCACTGGTTCGCGACAAGATGGCGTCGGCCATTTCGTTGTCGGTGCCGCTCGAAGTGTCGGTCGGTACGGGGCGTAGTTGGGACAAGGCCGCGCACTAGGCGCTATCCGGCCCCATCCGACAAGGGCACCGCTCGACCACACAGTTCAGGGCCGGTCGCAGTTGCGACCGGCCCTGAACGCGGCAACGCCGTCCGAATTATTCGCTGTCAGCGGCGGCAGGCTGCTCGGCGATCTGCTTGCGCACCTCGTCCATGTCGAGTGCCTTGACCTGTCCCACCAGATCCTCGAGTGCCGCGGCGGGGAGTGCGCCGGGCTGCGCGAAGACCAGGACGCCCTCACGGAACGCCATGATCGTGGGGATCGACTGGATGTTGGCAGCGGCCGCCAATCCCTGCTCCGCCTCGGTGTCGACCTTGGCGTGCACAACATCCGGGTGGGATTCCGAGGACTTCTCGAACGTGGGCGCGAACTGGCGGCACGGTCCACACCACGACGCCCAGAAGTCCACGAGCACCACGTCGTTGCCGCCGACGATCTCGTCGAAGTTCTGCTGAGTCAAAGTCTGTGTTGCCACGCCTGCCCTTTCGTCGATGTTTGCTTCTCTGGATCCCTCAACGCGCCCCGGGCTCGAAATCATCCCGGGTCATGCAGGTTGCGGCGCCGCCCGGAACGTACGTCGGTACGAGTTCGGCGTCGTACAGCGCAGCCGGACGAAGTGTTGCCGCAGCACAGCGGCATTTCCGAAGCCCACGCGTTCGGCGATGACATCCATCGACAGGTCCGAGTTCTCCAGTAGCTGTTGCGCCGCCAGTACCCGCTGGTCGTTCAACCAGCGGGCGGGCGTGGTCCCGGTTTCGGCCTGGAACCGGCGCGCGAACGTGCGTGCGGACATGTTGACCCTCGCGGACAATGTCTGGACCGACAGTTCGGTATGCAGGTTTTCCGTCATCCAATCCAGCAGTGGCGCAAGGGTATCGACCTCGACGGCGGGGAGGGGCGTGGTCACGAACTGGGCCTGGCCGCCGTCCCGATGCGGCGGTACGACCATCCGTCGCGCGATACCGTTCGCCACGACGCTTCCCTGCTCCTTGCGGACGATATGAAGACACAGATCGATGCCGGCAGCCGTTCCCGCGCTGGTCAGGACATTTCCGTCGTCGACGTAGAGCACGTTGCGGTCGACCTCGGCGAGAGGATATTCCGCGGCCAGTCGGTCCGAGTGTCGCCAGTGTGTCGTGCATCGCCGTCCGTCGAGCAATCCTGCTTTGCCGAGAAGAAAAGCGCCGTTGCACAGGCTCGCGACCTTGGCGCCCCGAGCAACAGCGGCGCGTAACTTGCCGAGCAGGGGTTCCAGTGTGTCGTCGAGTTCCGAGTTGCACAGCGCGGAGCCGTCGGAGGCCAGGTGGGTACCTCCCGCCGGAATCACGATGAGATCGGCGTCGTCCAGCTGGGACAGGTCGTACGGAACGTCGATGGTGTAGCCGAACCGGGATCTGATGGGCTCCGCCACGCCTGCGATCAGAGAGAAGTCGTAGGTGGGCAGTCCCTCGTCGGACCTGTCGAAGCCGAACACCTCGCAGGCGACACCCATCTCGAATTGCTCGGTCAGTGGCAGCAGTGGAACGACGACGCGCTTCAGCATGTCGGCAAGTATGGCAGAAAAACGTGGAACCGTGTCGTATCTGCCACTGTTGGTGTGGAACCCCTGCTAGCAGGCTTGCATCCATGACCATCGCACTGATTTTCCTGGCCACGATCAGCCTGGTGTACCTCGCGACGATGCTCGGTTACGCCCCCGACACCCATGCCGAGGTGACTCAGTTCGGTGACTACAAGTTCTGATGACCGGGCCGCGTCGCGAGCCACTCACGCTTGCCGTCACCGTCCCATCGACGCAGTGCCACCGTGTGTCCGACGAGGTCCGGTTGTGCCGAGTCCAGGCGCACGAGCGCTTCGGCCAGCTCGACCCGCGTCATCCGTCGTGCAAGCGTGACGTGTGGTGACCACTTACCGGGCTGAGTGTGGGATCTGTTGCCGTCGGCGTCCCCCAGAATCGTTGCCGCTCGAGAGTGCAGGTCGAGCAGCTTCCTCGAGGGGACGACTGCACGCGCGAGGGTGATGTGCTTGCCCCGGAACAGCACGTAAGCCCCGAGCCGAATCGGGAACTCCACAGCGAGGTACTCGTCCGCGATGCGCGCGTCCAACCCCTCCATTTCGTCGGCGACCGCCAGGGTCACATGTGGCCTGTTGGACTCGCCGGTGTGTCGCGCCTGGCTGGGCAGGTCGGCGTCGAGCAGGATCTGCCACTCGCGCCGGACCGCGGCATCGAGGGATTCGTCGAGAAGCAATTCGAGAGACTGAACCATAGTCAGTCATGATTGCCGATATGGCACACGACGGAGTCACGAAGGTGAGAATCGGCTCGATGCTCGGCGACGGCATCGGGCACGAGATCGTTCCGGCGACCCAGCGCGTCGTCGACGCCGCTGTGGGGGCGGAGCACGCCCTGGCCGTGGAGTGGGTCGAGTTGCCGCTGGGGCACGCGGCGATCGAGTCGCACGGAACGCCGGTTCCGGAGTCCACGCTCGCGGAACTCGATGCGCTCGATGCCTGGGTACTCGGCCCGCACGACAGCGCGTCGTATCCGGAGCCTTTCAGGTCTCAGTTGACGCCGGGCGGTGTGATTCGCAAGCGATTCGATCTGTACGCGAACATCCGCCCTGCCAAGGCTCATCCCGGTGTCCGGGCGGTGTCGAACGGGATGGACCTCGTCGTGGTCCGCGAGAACACGGAAGGGTTCTACGCAGACCGCAACATGTTCGTCGGCAGCGGGGAATTCATGCCGACGCCGGACGTCGCTCTGGCAGTCGGCGTGTTCACCCGAGCCGCGTGCGAACGGATCGCCCGAGAAGCATTCGTGCTGGCACGAACGCGGTCGCGGCACGTCACCATCGTGCACAAGACCAACGTCCTGTCGTTGACCACGGGGTTGTTCCGCGACGTCTGTCGCGGCGTGGCCGAGAGCTTCCCCGATGTGAGCGTCGACGAGCACCACATCGACGCTCTGACTGCGCACCTCGTTCGACGGGGAGAGGATTTCGACGTCATCGTCGCGGAGAACATGTTCGGCGACATTCTGTCCGACCTCGCGGGTGAGCTGTCCGGATCGCTGGGAATGGCACCGTCGGTGAACACGTCCGAGAACAAGGTGATGGCGCAGGCAGCGCACGGATCCGCACCGGATATCGCCGGAACGAACAGAGCCAATCCGACGGCGTTGTTCCTCTCTGCCGCAATGCTTCTCGAATGCCTGGCGACCCGAGACGGCGACACGCGGCTCGCGCACGCTGCCGGGCGGATCCGGCACGCCGTCGACGGTGCCCTCGAATCCGGAGTGGCCACAGCCGACCTCGGCGGCACCGCGTCGACCGGTGAGTTCACCGAGACCGTTCTCGCGAGAGCGCTGCGGATCTGACTGCGCCCCGCGTGCCGAGGCCGCCGAAGGTACGAAAATGCCCTGAGGTTCGACGCGCCCGCGTTACTGTTCGATTACCCGGACAGCACGGGCGACGAACGTCGCCTAGGGTTCGTAGGTCCGGCTCACCGCTCGACGTGGTGCGGCCGTGCAGGACTGTCGCGTTGGATCGTGTTTGGATTTCGGAGGATTTCTCGTGTTTGATCGCTCGTACTCGAAGACCGCTCGGATGTTGTTGGCAGTGGGCGGCGCCGGGGCGCTGTTGCTCTCGGGCTGCGCCCAGAACACCGAAGAAGGTGCTTCACCCGCAACCGACGAGACGACAGCTGTCGAGGTGACCAAGGTCGACGAGATCGCGGCGACCCTGCCGGAGAAGAACGTGTCGTCAGGGACTCTCGTCGTCGGTGTCAACGTGCCCTACTCGCCCAACGAGTTCAAGGATTCCTCGGGCAAGATCGTCGGTTTCGACGTGGACCTGATGAATGCAGTGGCAGGCGTGTTGGGCGTGACGGCACAGTACGAGGAAGCCGACTTCGATCGGATCATTCCGTCGATCCAGGGCGGTACGTACGACGTCGGGATGTCGTCGTTCACCGACACCAGGGAGCGTGAGCAGACCGTCGACTTCGCCACGTACTTCAACGCGGGTACGCAGTGGGCGCAGCAGACGGGCGGAAGCGTCGACCCGACGGACGCCTGCGGGCTGAAGGTCGCCGTGCAGACCACCACGATCCAGGATCAGGAGGAAGTTCCTGCGAAGAGCGAAGCGTGTGTCGCCGCAGGCAAGCCCGCCATCCAGATCGAGAAGTACGACAGCCAGGACGATGCCGTCAACGCACTCGTACTCGGGCGTGTCGACGCGATGTCCGCCGATTCACCGGTCACCGCGTACGCCATCAAGCAGACCGGCGACAAGCTGGAGGCGGCCGGTGACGTGTTCGACTCCGCTCCGTACGGTTACCCGGTCGCCAAGGGATCGCCGTTGGCGGCAACCCTGCAGCAGGCAGTGCAGCACCTGATCGACAACGGTCAGTACCAGACCATCGCAGAGAACTGGGGCGTCGAGGCGGGCGTCATCGAGGAGTCGCAGATCAACGGTGCGGTCAACTGATCCGCGGTCTGCTGCACTCACTCGTCGAAAGGACTTAGTGTGACCTCCTCGGCTTCGCCCGGTGCCGGCCGTTCCGGATCCTCGGACGGTTCGAGCACGGATCCGGCGCCGATCAAGGCGATTCCGTTGCGCCACCCGGGACGCTGGATCACCGCGGTCATCGTCATCGTGTTGTTCGGGCTGTTCGTGTACGGGGCTGCAACCAACCCTGCCTATGGTTGGGGCACGTACGGGCGCTACCTGTTCGACAGCCGGATCGGCAACGGTGTCTGGATCACCGTGCAACTGTTGGTCTACTCGATGGTCATCGCGATCGTGTTGGGCGTCGTCGTCGCGGTCATGCGATTGTCTCCCAACCCGGTGCTGCGCAGTGCCGCGTGGATCTACCTCTGGATCTTTCGCGGGACCCCGATCTACGTCCAGCTCACGTTCTGGGGACTGGTTCCGGTCATTTACCGCGAGGTGGCGCTCGGAATCCCGTTCACCGTTCAGTTGGCGACGTTCGATCTGCAGTCGCTGTACTCGGCGTTCTGGTTCGCGGTGATCGGGCTGGCCCTCAACGAGGCCGCCTACATGGCCGAGATCGTGCGCGCCGGCATCAACTCGGTCGGTGAAGGTCAGGTCGAGGCGTCGACGGCACTCGGCATGTCCTGGTCCCAGACGATGCGTCGGACGGTGTTGCCGCAGGCGATGAGGGTGATCATTCCTCCCACCGGTAACGAAGTGATCAGCATGCTGAAGACCACCTCGCTGGTCATCGCTGTGCCGTTCACGGGTGAGCTGTACGGGCGCGCCCGTGATATCTCGGGAGTGAACTTCGAGCCTGTGCCGCTGCTGCTCGTGGCGTCCACGTGGTACCTGGTGATGACGAGCATCCTGATGGTCGGGCAGTTCTACCTCGAACGCTATTACTCGAAAGGTGTGTCTCGTAAGTTGACCGGTCGCCAGTTGCAGGCCCTCGCCGATGCGCAGGGTGGCAAGCCGTTGCCCGTGCAGCGCTCCAGCGAAGGCGGCCCGTCGTGAGTCCGATGGTCAAAGCGCAGCAGGTGTGCAAGAACTTCGGCGCGCTGCAGGTTCTCAAGGGGATCACCCTCGAGGTCGACAAGGGCCAGGTCCTGTGCATGGTCGGACCGTCGGGATCGGGCAAGTCGACGTTCCTGCGGTGCATCAATCACCTCGAGCAGGTCAATGCCGGCCGGTTGTACGTCGACGACGAGCTCGTCGGGTACGAGGAGAAGAACGGCAAGCTCTACGAACTGCACCCGAAAAGGGCCGCACAGCAGCGCCGTGACATCGGAATGGTCTTCCAGCACTTCAACCTGTTCCCGCACCGAACGGCTTTGGACAACATCGTCGAGGCGCCGACGCAGGTCAAGGGCATCAAGAAAAAGGATGCGACGGCCCGAGCGAAGGAACTACTCGACCGGGTGGGTCTCGCGGACAAGGCCGACGCCTACCCGGCCCAGCTGTCCGGCGGCCAGCAACAGCGGGTAGCGATAGCGCGGGCACTGGCGATGGACCCCAAGCTCATGTTGTTCGACGAGCCGACGTCCGCACTCGACCCCGAGCTGGTCGGCGAAGTCCTGGGAGTCATGAAAGAACTCGCGCGCGACGGAATGACCATGGTCGTGGTGACGCACGAGATGGGCTTCGCCCGTGAAGTTGCGGACCAACTGGTGTTCATGGACGGCGGCGTCGTCGTCGAATCGGGCGACCCGAGATCTGTTCTGTCCAACCCGCAGCACGAGCGGACGCAGGCGTTCCTGTCGAAGCTGCTCTAGCTCGGTTTCCGAGCGCTGAAGATCGCGGTTCCGGGGAAGAGCTGACCGCGGAGTGGGCTCCACTGACCCCACTCGCGGTCCAGCCACTCCGGCCAGTCCGGTTCGACGATGTCCACGACCTCGAGTCCGGCGCCGACGATCTCGCGGACCCGGTCTCCGATCGTGCGATGGTGCTCGACGTACGTCGGCACGCCGTCGGCATCGAACTCGACGTACGGAGTTCGGTCGAAGTAGGGGATCGTCGCTGTCAGTCCGACCGGTCCCGGATCGTCGGGGAAGATCCACCTCATCGGGTGGTTCACCGCGAACACCCAGATTCCGCCGGGACGAAGTACGCGCGCGACTTCCTTCATCACCCCGGCGGAGTTCGCCACGAACGGCACGGCACCGAAAGCCGAGCATGCGATATCGAAACTCGAATCGAGGAACGGAAGCGCCTCGGCGCTCGCCTGCACCAGCGGAACGTGATCGCCCGCGGCGGCCATGGCATCGACGCCGGTGCGCAGCATCCCTGCCGAAATATCCAGGCCGACGGCGCGGGCCCCCTGGGCGCCGAGCCACCGAGCACACGGCGCGGACCCGCAGCCCACTTCGAGGACATCTCGTCCGGACACGTCGCCGAGCAGGTGCACGTCGCCCTCGTGAAGACCTTCGGGGCACCAGACGAACTCTCCACGTTCGGACCCGACACCCAGAAACTCCCCGTGAGTGCGGTGGTACTCGTCGGCGTCGGAATCCCACCACGATCGGCTGGCTCGGTCGCTTGCCTCGGAGTCGATACGCGCACGGCCCGGGACGGCGGGAGACTGCGGGGTGTCGGTCACCGGAAACACGTTAGCTGGATTGCTCGAGCGTGGTGCTGTCGCGTTTGCCCACCTGTGACCTGGTCGAGTACCCTTACTGACGCGAGTGTGTTCACGCTGCCCCTGATCCGTCGAGGTTCGAGGGTGCGCGGGAACATTTTCGTTCTCGATCTGTTCTTGCATCACGAGCAGTAGGTGTCTTTCGACGCATACGGTTCTCGTTCTGTTCAGAACTACGTTCTACAGTCCGACCGAACATCCATCAACCGATACCCAACCCGTCCGGAGCAACTCAACACATGCCCTCAACCACAACCTCACCGCAGGTAGCCGTCAACGACATCGGCTCCGCAGAGGATTTTCTCGCCGCTATCGACGCCACGATCAAGTACTTCAACGATGGTGACATCGTCGAAGGCACCATCGTCAAGGTCGACCGCGACGAGGTTCTGCTCGACATCGGTTACAAGACCGAAGGCGTCATCCCTTCCCGTGAGCTCTCCATCAAGCACGACGTCGACCCCAACGAGGTCGTCTCCGTGGGCGATGAGGTCGAAGCTCTCGTCCTCACCAAGGAGGACAAGGAAGGCCGCCTGATCCTGTCCAAGAAGCGTGCGCAGTACGAGCGCGCCTGGGGCACGATCGAAGAGCTCAAGGAGAAGGACGAGGCCGTCAAGGGCACCGTCATCGAGGTCGTCAAGGGTGGACTCATCCTCGACATCGGTCTCCGTGGCTTCCTTCCCGCCTCGCTCGTCGAGATGCGTCGCGTCCGCGACCTCCAGCCGTACGTCGGCAAGGAGATCGAGGCCAAGATCATCGAGCTCGACAAGAACCGCAACAACGTGGTCCTGTCGCGCCGCGCATGGCTCGAGCAGACCCAGTCCGAGGTTCGCAGCGAGTTCCTGCACCAGCTCCAGAAGGGCCAGGTCCGCAAGGGCGTCGTGTCCTCCATCGTCAACTTCGGTGCCTTCGTGGACCTGGGTGGCGTCGACGGACTCGTCCACGTCTCCGAACTGTCCTGGAAGCACATCGATCACCCCTCCGAGGTTGTCGAGGTCGGCACCGAGGTCACCGTCGAGGTTCTCGACGTCGACCTGGACCGCGAGCGCGTGTCACTGTCGCTCAAGGCAACGCAGGAAGATCCGTGGCGCCAGTTCGCTCGCACCCACGCGATCGGCCAGATCGTGCCCGGCAAGGTCACCAAGCTCGTTCCGTTCGGCGCATTCGTTCGCGTCGAAGAGGGCATCGAGGGCCTCGTGCACATCTCCGAGCTGGCCGAGCGCCACGTGGAGGTCCCGGACCAGGTCGTCGGCGTCGGCGACGATGCACTCGTCAAGGTCATCGACATCGATCTCGAGCGTCGTCGTATCTCGCTGAGCCTCAAGCAGGCCAACGAGGACTACGCAGAAGAGTTCGACCCGTCCAAGTACGGAATGGCCGACTCGTACGACGAGCAGGGCAACTACATCTTCCCCGAGGG
Source organism: Rhodococcus sp. RS1C4 (assembly GCF_002258225.1). Taxonomy (NCBI): domain Bacteria; kingdom Bacillati; phylum Actinomycetota; class Actinomycetes; order Mycobacteriales; family Nocardiaceae; genus Rhodococcus; species Rhodococcus sp. RS1C4. The sequence goes on from NZ_NOXZ01000039.1 coordinate 206,151, forward strand.
CTTCGACTCCGAGACCAACGAATGGCTCGAAGGCTACGAAAAGCAGCGTGAAGAGTGGGAAGGCCGCTACGCCGAGGCAGAGCGTCGCCACAAGATGCACACCGCTCAGATGGAGAAGACGGCCAAGGACGAAGCTGCCGAAGCCGCCAACACCAACTACTCCTCCGAGTCGGGTCAGGTTGCCGACGCCGAAGGTGATGCTCCCGCAGCATCCGCTCCGGCATCGACCGGCGGATCACTCGCCAGCGACGCACAGCTCGCTGCACTGCGTGAGAAGCTGTCGGGCAACGCCTGATAGACACTGTCCACCCCTAGGGGTGTGACCACAGCCCCGGCCCTCCCTTCGAGGGCCGGGGCTTCGTCGTTCGCCCCACCTCCTTCGAGACCGAATGTGCCGTTCGGTCACTTGAAGTGACCGAATGTTCCGTTCGGTCACCGAAGGGGCGGGAGGTGGTGCATCCGGGAAAACAAGAATGGACCCGATTCCGCGAGGGAATACGGGTCCATCGTCGTTTCGACGGGGTGGCTCAGCCTGCGACGGCGGGACTCCACTGAGCGACGGCGCCTGTCCGCTTGCGCATGGACGCGAAGCTGTGACGAGCCGGGCTGAGCAGGTTGGTGAACCAGTTGCGCCGATGGTCGGCCAACGCCAGGGCAACCTCGGGGATCAGAATGACGTGAACTCCCGATTCCATGCCGAGACGGTGCCGACCCGGTTGGATCTGATTGCTTCGCATCGAAAGTCCTTTTCGCTAGCAGTGGGTCGGCAAATACTTATCTCGCACGACGAAGATAACGGACACGGAGCCGAACCTGGTGCATTTGAGGCTGGTGTGCTTCGGCGTGTTTCGGTGAGAGACTGGGGACATGTTGAGACTCGGCCTCACCGGAGGCATCGGAGCAGGGAAGTCGACCGTGTCGAAGAGGCTGGCGGAGTTGGGCGGGGTGCTCGTCGACGCCGACGTGATCGCTCGCGAAGTCGTAGAGCCCGGGACTGTGGGTCTGCAGGAGTTGGTGGAGGCGTTCGGCGACGACATTCTGGCTGCCGATGGCTCGCTCGATCGGCCGGCGTTGGCGGCCAAGGCATTCGGTGACGATGCCTCTCGCGCGACGTTGAACTCGATCGTCCATCCGCTCGTCGGGAAGCGTACTGCCGAAATCATCGAGGGCGCCGCGGACGATGCCGTCGTGATTCAGGACATCCCACTTCTGGTGGAAGGCAAGATGGGTGCGCTGTTCCAACTCGTCGCTGTCGTGTTCGCCGATGCCGAGGAGCGGGTGGAACGACTTGTAGGCCAGCGGAAGATGCCGGAGACGGATGCGCGGGCCAGGATTGCTGCTCAGGCAACGGACGAACAACGCCGCGCGGCGGCGGATATCTGGATCGACAACAGCGGCGCTCCGGATGATCTCGACGACGTGGTGCGTGATCTGTGGACCGAGCGCCTGGTGCCGTTCGAGAGGAACATCAGAGACGGCGTGATCGTCAGAACACATCCTGAACTCGTTCCGGCAGATCCTCGGTGGGCAGCTCAGGCCGAGCGCATCAAGGCGCGCATCGCGGTTGCGGCTGGAAGTTCAGCTGTGAGAATCGATCACATCGGCTCGACGGCGGTGCCCGGTCTCGACGCCAAGGACGTCATCGACATCCAGGTCACCGTCGCGAGTCTCGACGACGCGGATGCACTCGCGGAACCGTTGCGTCGGATAGGGTTTCCCCGCAACGCCAACATCGCCGCGGACAACCCCAAGCCCGCCTACGGAATCGGCGGTGAGGCTGATCCTGCGTTGTGGACCAAGCGTTTCCACGGTTCGGCGGACCCGGGCCGGACGGCCAACATCCACATCCGCGTCGACGGGTGGCCAGGGCAGCAGTTCGCGCTCGTCTTCCGTGACTGGCTGATCGCCGATGTCGACGCGACCGCCGAGTATCTGGAAATCAAGCGCGCCGCTGATTTCGCGGCCAAGGATCGGTCCGATTACCAGTCCGCGATCGAGGCTTACGTCGGCGTGAAGGAGCCCTGGTTCGACCGAGCCTACGTGCGCGCCTGGGAATGGGCGGAGCGCACGGGTTGGAAGGCCTGAGAGTGAGCTCGTCGCCCGCTGCCGCATGAATGGACCATGCAAGCCGGCAGACCGTATGAATGGAACTTTCAAGCGATGGCGTCCCGCGCTGGAGCGAACCTCCGAAGCACTCCAGTCGTGTGGATGATCCGTTCGAGCGGTAGGGGACCGAACCCTCGTACGTGAGACCTCGACTTCTGCGTGACCTCAAGTGTTGCGTGGACGCCAGGTCGTGGGCATGCCCAGGGAGTCGAGCCAGGCGTCGAGGTCGTAGTCGTGGGAGGCGAGGCCGGCGACGGCGAGGACGGAGCGGTTGACTGCGAGGTCGGCGGTTGCGGTGTCGAGGTGGCCCTCGACTCTGGCTTCGAGGAGTTCGTCGGCGTCGAGGTAGTCGAATCCTCGTCCGGTGCGGACGCTGAGGTCGAGGTAGTGGTCGACGGAGGTCCAGGCGTCGACGCCGGGTGTGAACTCGCCGATGTCGATGTAGTAGTCCTGGTCGCGTTCGCTTCCTGGGGTGTAGTGGAAGATCGAGGCGCGCAGCCCGAGGCTGGGCAGTAGCCAGGACTGCAGGTAGTCGAATTGTGGGTGGTCGGACGGCCGCGCCATGTAGAGGCCCCACGGTTCGACGCGGTACTCGTCCACCGGGCGCACGAATCCCTTCGGGTCGGTGTTGGTGAGACCGACGACGTCGAAGTACTCGACCTTCGGTGGGTGGACGTGTACGTGTGGTGCCGCGGCGGGTGCGTCCATGGGTGAACAAATTACCTGGACGCGGCTCGAAAGGAACCTGTCGGTGGTCGCGTCTACCCTGGTTTCATGGCGTTTGCATCCGAACATCCCGTGGTGGCTCATTCCGAACACCGTCCGGTCGGAGAGATCGAACGGACGGGTCCGGCGTTCGAGGTTGTCAGTGAGCACAAGCCTGCCGGTGACCAGCCGACGGCTATCGCCGAGCTGGAACGCAGGATCAAGGCCGACGAGAAGGACGTGGTCCTCCTCGGTGCCACCGGAACGGGTAAGTCGGCGACCACGGCGTGGTTGATCGAGAAGCTGCAGCGGCCGACGTTGGTGATGGCGCCCAACAAGACGTTGGCGGCGCAGCTGGCCAACGAGCTTCGCGACATGCTGCCGAACAATGCGGTCGAGTACTTCGTCTCCTACTACGACTACTACCAACCCGAGGCGTACATCGCTCAGACGGACACCTACATCGAGAAGGACTCGTCGATCAACGACGACGTCGAGCGGCTGCGGCATTCCGCGACGGCAAACCTGTTGTCCAGGCGGGACGTCGTCGTGGTCGCGTCGGTGTCGTGCATCTACGGCCTCGGTACCCCGCAGTCGTACGTGGATCGCTCCATCGAACTGCAGGTCGGCGTCGAGGTGCCCCGGGACGCACTGCTGAGGCTCCTCGTGGATGTTCAGTACACGCGCAACGACATGGCGTTCACACGCGGATCGTTCCGGGTGCGCGGCGATACGGTCGAGATCATCCCGTCCTACGAGGAGCTGGCGGTTCGCATCGAGTTCTTCGGGGACGAGATCGAGGCGCTGTACTACTTGCATCCGTTGACCGGTGACACCGTCCGCCAGGTCGATTCCGTCCGTATTTTCCCGGCGACGCACTACGTTGCCGGTCCGGAGCGGATGGAGAAGGCGGTCGCGAACATCGAATTGGAGTTGGAGGAGCGCCTCGCCGAGTTGGAGAACAAGGGCAAATTGCTCGAGGCCCAGCGACTTCGCATGCGCACGCAGTACGACCTGGAGATGATCAAGCAGGTCGGGTTCTGTTCGGGCATCGAGAACTACTCGCGTCACATCGACGGCCGCGGACCGGGTACCGCTCCGGCGACGTTGATCGATTACTTCCCGGAGGATTTTCTTCTCGTCATCGACGAGTCCCACGTGACGGTGCCGCAGATCGGCGCGATGTACGAGGGCGACATGTCGAGGAAGCGCAACTTGGTGGAGTTCGGGTTCCGGCTTCCCTCGGCAACGGACAATCGACCGTTGACCTGGGAAGAGTTCACGCAGCGTATCGGTCAGACGGTGTATCTGTCGGCGACGCCCGGCAAATACGAGTTGGGGCAGACGGGCGGAGAGTTCGTCGAGCAGGTCATCAGGCCCACCGGTCTCGTCGATCCCAAGGTCGTGGTCAAGCCCACCAAGGGGCAGATCGACGACTTGGTTCACGAGATCCGCGAGCGCGCGGACAAGGACGAGCGCATCCTCGTCACCACGTTGACCAAGAAGATGGCCGAGGACCTGACGGATTATCTGCTCGAGCTCGGCATCCGCGTCCGGTACCTCCACTCGGACATCGACACCCTCCGGCGCGTCGAGCTTCTCCGTCAGCTCCGCCTGGGCGAGTACGACGTTCTGATCGGAATCAACTTGCTTCGTGAGGGACTCGACCTTCCCGAGGTGTCCTTGGTCGCGATTCTCGACGCGGACAAGGAAGGGTTCCTGCGGAGCGGCACCAGCTTGGTCCAGACCATCGGCCGTGCGGCACGTAACGTCTCGGGCGAAGTCCACATGTACGCGGACAAGATGACGGACTCGATGACGTATGCCATCGAGGAGACCGAGCGGCGACGTGAGAAGCAGATCGCGTACAACCTCGAGAAGGGTGTCGATCCTCAGCCACTGCGCAAGAAGATCGCCGACATCCTGGATCAGGTGTACGAGGAAGCCGAGGACACCGAGGAGTCGGTCGAGATCGGCGGCTCCGGGCGCAACGCGAGTCGTGGGCGCCGTGCGCAGGGGGAGAAGGGCAGGGCCGTCAGCTCGGGTGTCTACGAGGGCCAGGATGTCAAGTCGATGCCGCGTGCAGAGCTTGCGGCCTTGGTCCAGAATCTCACCGATCAGATGATGAACGCCGCCCGCGAGTTGCAGTTCGAGCTTGCCGGACGACTGCGCGACGAGATCCAGGATCTGAAGAAGGAGCTGCGCGGAATGGACGCGGCCGGGTTGAAGTAACCGGCTTTCGCTACGGTTCAACCCATGGATGCTTCTACTGCCGGCCGGAGTGCCCGCGCACTCGAACTTCTGCACTCGTTGAGCTATTTCGTCCCGGAGACCCAGGACGCCTTGTCGGGTGCCGGCCTGGAGGGGCGTGCGCCGTACTTCGCCGGTCGTGCGGCTCCGCTGGGGGCAGTCGGTGCGGGCGTGGTGGCCGCAACGTTCTACAACTTCAATCGTGAACTGATCGAGCCGTTGGTACCCGCGGCGTGGAAAGCGGTGTCGCCGGAACGAGTCGTCGAGATCCGTTACCGAGCTGTCGGTGACGCCTACACCCGTCTGCTGGGGCAAGACGTGGTGTCGTCGCCTTCCATGGCCGAGGCCGCCGAGTTGGCATCGATCGCGGCGAGCCACATTCCCGGCGACGACGGACGTCCCCTGTACGCCGCGTACGCCGAGCTCGACTGGCCCGAGGTGCCCCACCTTCGTTTCTGGCACGCGTTGACGCTTCTCCGTGAGCATCGGGGCGACGGGCATATCGCGGCATTGCAGACAGCCGAGTTGAGCGGAATTCAGGCGCTCATCACGCATACTGCAACGGGCAAGGGGTTCGAGAAGGAATTCGCTCGGAAGCGTCGCGGGTGGTCGACCGAACAGTGGAACGACGGCCTGGACTCTCTTCGGGACCGTGAGATCGTCGACGCGGACGGTGCGCTCACCGAACACGGCAACGACCTCCGCGAGCTGGTGGAGGACATCACCAACGACTTGGCCCTCGCGCCCTGGGCTGCTCTCGGTGAGGAGGGCGCAGCGCGCCTCGTAGAGCTCGCGACACCGTGGCGGGACACGGTCATCGATCAGGGCGTGTTCCCGAACGGTGTGTTCAACAAGAAGTAGGCCAGGTGTCGGTCAGCTGGTGATGTCCTTCGTCGAGAATCGCTGCCAGGCCGCAACTCCGAAGACCGCCGCGTAGGCAAGGGCCGAGAAGGATCCGACGACCATGTCGTTCCATTCGATCGTGGGCGACAATGCGTCGATCCACGTGTTCGCGTAATGACCCGGCAGGTAATTGCGCAGCGAGCCGAGGGCGGTGATCTGGTCGAGGATCTGCATCAGGATGGAGGTCATCACCGCGCCGCCGACGGCTCCGAGCGGTGCATCGGTCAGGACCGAGAGCAACATCGCCAGGCCCGCGACCCACAACAGGTTGATGCAGATGTAGAGCACGGCAATCGCCAAGCGGCCCAGAGCCTCGGTGTAGGACAGGCCGTCGCCGAACGGTGTCACCAATGGTTCGGCGCCGTACAGCACCGTGCCGAGAGCTAGGGACACCACTACCAGCGTGACGATCGCCGCGATGGACAGCGTTGCGGACACCAACGCTTTCTGCATCAGCAGGCGTGTGCGCGGAACCGGGATCGCCAGCAGATATCGGAGTGACGACCAGGACGCCTCGCTGGCCACCGAATCGCCGAAGAACAGCGCGACGACGACGATGAGCAGAAATCCGACGGACATGAACAGTGCGAACACGGTGAAGTTGACGCCTCCGCGCGTGCCGAGTTCGATGAGGCCGCCTGCATCGGAGTCCGCCGAGTTGCTGCCCACCGCGAACGCGATCGCCAGGATCACCGGGAGCAGGGCGAGAAATCCGATCGAGAGCTGTGTCCGACGTCGCCCGAACTGGCGTCGCAGTTCGGTCCGGAACGGGAGCGTCTTTCCAGCCGAGTAGCCGTCCACTCGTCCATCCGAATGCGCGCTCATGGGGTCTCCTTCGTCGACGCCGCGGGCAGGGCGTCGTTGTGGACGAGGTCGAGGAACACGTCTTCGAGTCGCGTCGACTGCGAGAGGCCGCGAAGCTGCAGACCGTCGTCGAACAGCGCCCGGGTGACCCGTGCAGGGTCGAGCGCGCCGAGGTCGACTCGGAGTGTCGTGTCGTCGACGACGGCTGGGTGCAGGTCGAGCCGTTCGAGAACGCGCGCGCCGCGCTCTGCGTCGTCGACGCGCACTTCGGTCTGGCCTTTGGCTTCGGTCAGTTCGCGGACGGTGCCGGAGCTGATGACCGAGCCGCGGTTCATGACCACGACGTGGGTGCATGTCTGTTCGACCTCGGCCAGCAGGTGGCTCGAAACCAGCACGGTACGTCCTGTCTTCGCGTAGTTGATCAGGACGTCACGCATCGTGCGGATCTGGGGCGGATCGAGACCGTTGGTGGGTTCGTCGAGGACCATCAGGTCCGGTAGTCCCAGCATCGCCTGCGCGATGGCCAGACGTTGCCGCATGCCTTGGCTGTAGGACTTCACCTTGCGTTCGATGGCGGCGCCGAGATCGGCGATCTCCAACGCCTCCTCCAGGTGGGCGTCCTCGGGCGGTCTACCGGTCGCCTGCCAGTACAGCCGCAGGTTCTCCTTGCCGCTGAGGTGTGGGAGGAAGCCGGATCCTTCGACGAAGGATCCGAGGCGGGACAACACCGGCGATCCTGGTGACACCTTGTGTCCGAACACCCGGATTTCACCCGCGGTCGGAGTAATGAGACCCATGAGCATGCGCAGTGTCGTCGTCTTGCCTGCCCCGTTCGGACCGAGGAGACCCAGCACCTGGCCCTTCTTCACCTCGAAGCCCACGCCGTTCACGGCTTTGAACCCGTTGGAGTAGGTCTTCTCGAGTCCGGTGATGACAAGAGGTGTCTCGACGAGTGACTCGTCGACCTCGGCGACGATCCTGCGGCGTCCCCGAACGACGTTGACGCCGATCAGCGCGGCCACCGCGAGTGCGATCACACCGATACCGACGAGCGGAGCCGTCGGCACGGAACTGCTGCTCGTCGAAGTGCCTTCGACGGACGGGACCGACAGGGTCGGGTCGTCGAGGGACACGACGAATTGGGCCGGCTCGAGCGGGACCGCGTAGGCCTGATCGGTCGTCGACACGGAGATCTCGATGTGGTGGCCCTGTGGAACTGCATAGCTGATGCCCGGCAGCGTGACGGTGACGGGGATCGACCCTTCCGTGGCGGTACTCGGCAGTCTCACGGCAGCGACGCCGCCACCGGGAAGCGTGCGGCGACCGTCGGGCGCGACGTCGTAGAGCTTGACGAAGACAACTGCTTCCTGGGGCTGAGCGAATGCACCGATGCGGAGATTCACACGCGACGAGCCTGTGATGTTGAGTGGTTTGGCGAGTGGCGTGCCCTCGAACGTTGCCGACTGACCGGGAATGTCGGCCGACAGCGCAGCACCCGCCGGAGTAGCGGTCAGGGCGGACAGAGCCGAACCGAGACCGGGGACGGACGAGATCGCCGACGGGGATGCGCCCGGTGGCCTCACGATGGTCTGCTCGGCCGGAGGAGGGGCCTGCGCCGAAGGATCCTCTTGCGCGCCGTCCGCGGTGGCCGCGGATTTCGGGGACAGATCGACATCGACGAATTGTGCCGACGACGGCTTCGGGTCGCCCGCGAGGCCTGGGTAGTCCGGGGCGGTCATCCGGCGGTTCCGCGTTCGTTCCTGTTCGACGGCGGATCCTTGTACGGCATAGTTGAACGGTTGTTCGCTGCTCTCGGCGGCGTCCGTGCCGCGGAGCTTCGCGTCGAGGAAGTCCTTCATCGCGTTGTCGGAGCCGCCGTTGGTTCCGCCCCCGTCGTGCCCACCGCCGAACCACCGGACCTCCACGTCACCGCCGGCCTCCGAGATCTGGCGGGCGGTCGTGTCGGCCTGGTCGAGTCCGAACAGCGTGTCCTGCAGACCCTGCACGAGAAGCGTCGGGGCGGTGATGTTCGACGCGACGGCTGCGGGTGAGTGCGCGCTGAGGAGAGCGAGTAGTTCGGGTGTCGGCTCTCCGGTCACCGCAGACTGCGCGTACGCGGCACAGAATTCGGGCGCGAAACGGCCGCAGCCCGTCGAGGTCGCGTCGGCGCCGCCGCTGGTGTCCGGCGGCGGCGTGCTTCCGGCGCCGAAGAACACGCCCGCCCATCCTCGTTTGAGGACACCGGGTCCTCCGTACACGGATCCGGCGGGTGAGTCGATCGCGGCCAGTGAGGCGCGTGCTTCGTCGCTGGTGACGCCGTAGTTGGGGAACAGGGCCTGGCCGAGGTCGTTCCACGTGATGGCTGCGGCGACCGCGTCGATGCGTGGATCGGTTCCGGCGACACTCAGGGCGAGCGCGCCACCGTACGAACCTCCCGCGACACCGACACGTGGATCGCCGGGGCCATCGAGGAGAGTTTCGGGCCGCTCGGCGAGCCAGTCGATCAATGCGCGGCCGTCCGCGACTTCACCGTCCGGGTCGTTGAGGGAAATTGCTCCTCCGCTGTCACCGAAGCCGCGTGCACTGTAGGTGAGCACGAGAAAACCGTCAGCGGCAAGCGAGCGAGCTTGGCCGTCGACCGACAGTTTGTCGCCGCCGAATCCGTGGGCCAGCAACACGGCAGGCGCGGGCGTCACCTCGGGCACGTACAGGCGGGCATCCAGATCGATCGTCTCGGCACTGCCCGGGGCCTCCGGTACGGTGATCCTCGTGTCGAGGGTGGACGCCGCATCCTGGGAGGCGGGGGAGCGGAATACGAAGAAGATCGAGACAGCCAGAACGATCGCAACGAGAAGTACGGCGAACGCGGCGGTTCCGGGCGACCGAAGCGGCCGGGGGATGTGCATGTGAACCAATGTATGTGAGGCGCGAGAGTCGTGTTGTCGGCGAACTCCGCCTCACATCCGGCGGATGCAGATAGGGTCATCGAAACGGGTACGGGGACGGGCAGATCGGCTTGTGATCGACCACGACCGCACCCGTAGAAGCATCGTCGAATGTGTGACAGAACACCTACAACTGGAGGAATGAATGAGTGCCTATCGCACCGTCGTCGTCGGAACCGATGGGTCCGAGTCGTCATTGCGCGCAGTGGAGAAGGCTGCGTCGATCGCCGGCGACGCGGACGCGACGCTGGTGATCGCCTGCGCTTACTATCCGGCCGATCCCAAGGACACAGGCAAGGCAGCCGATGCGTTGCGCGAGGATGCGTACCAGATCACCGGTTCCGCTCCGACGCACGACATCCTCCGGACCGCGCGTGAGCATGCGGTCAAGGCAGGCGCGAAGAACATCGACGAGCGTGCGATCGTCGGCGCCCCCGTCGAGTCCTTGCTTCAGCTGGTCGACGATGTGAAGGGGGATCTGCTCGTCGTCGGAAACCGCGGACTCAATTCGCTGACCGGTCGGTTGCTGGGTTCCGTCCCGTCCGACGCAGCGAGGAAGTCCACCAGCGACGTCCTCATCGTTCACACCGTCAGGTAGACGAGATCACTGTGGCCCGGCGGACTGTCCGCCGGGCCATAGTCGTGCGGTCAGGCACTGCGTGGGTCAGTGGACGAGGGCCTCGAACGGTGCGAGCGAGCGGAGTTCGACGGGCAGCGGACGGCTGTGCACGACACCCAGACGCTGCGTCGCGCGCGTCAGAGCGACGTAGAGATCACTCATGCCCATGGGGGATTCGTCGATGATGTCCGAGGGCTCGACGATGAGAACCGAGTCGAATTCCAGTCCCTTCGCGTCCTTGACCGTCGACACCGTCACGGTGTCCGATCTCAGATGCGCGAACGTGTCGACTCTGTCGTGGGGTGCCAGCACGACGCTGATGCCTGGGCGTGGGTGCTCGGCAAGACGCTGTTCGACGGTGCGCGGCAACGAGGTCTCGGCGACTTCCTGCGCCCACGGCACATTGCCGGAATCTCGTACCGATCGTGGCACCGACTGAACCGGGTCGATGGCCGCGAGAACGTCACGGGCGACGGTCATGATTTCCGACGGCGTTCGGTAGTTGACCGTCAGCTCCGTCTTCTTCCACCGCTGTGCGACATACGGTTCCAGTACTCGAGCCCACGACGTGGTACCGGCGGGGTCGCCGGTCTGAGCTACGTCTCCGACGAGGGTCATCCACCGATTCGGTATGCGCCGCATGACCATTCGCCACGCCATGTCGGACAGTTCCTGAGCCTCGTCGACGATGACGTGCCCGTACGTCCAGGTGCGGTCACCGGCGGCGCGTTCGGCCGTGGTGAGACGAGCCCCGGAGTCCTGTCGGCTGGCGAGCTGACTCGCATCGATCAGGTCGTATGCCATCAGAATTTCGGGGTCGAGCTCGTCTTCGAGGTCCTGCGGTGCGGACCCCGTGAGAATGTCCAGTGCTCCCTGCGCGTCGGCGATTTGGTTGCGCCACTGACGATTTGCTTGTTCGCGTTCCGCGTTGTCGTCGATGCCGAGCAGTTCGGCGAGTTCGTCCAGCAACGGTGCGTCGGCGGACGAGAATCCGCGTCCGCGTCGGACCAATGCGTCACGCTCCGCGGGGGTGAGGTCCGGCGAAGCCGACGCGATGCGGTCCGGGGAAGCGAACAGGTCTCGGAGTACTTGCTGGGGAGTGAGATCCGGCCACAGCTCGTCGATCGCCGCCATGACGTCGGCGTCTTCCTTCATCTCGTCCCGCATGTCGGCGATGTCGTCCCGGCTGAGAAGGCTGCCACCGTCGACCACGTTCTCACCCAACTTCGCCGCCAGTTGTTGTGCGAGCCCGTCCACGACGGACGCCACGAACAGCGGCCGCGCCAGGTTGTGGGGCCGCCGCGACGATCTGGCCCGGCCCCGAGCACGGGTGACGATCTTGCGGTCGAGGGTGATGTCGTAGGTGTCGAAACGCAGTCGCTTCGGTTCCGACGGCACCTCTTGGCGATCGCGTACCGCCTTGGTGAGCACCGCGACCATCGACGTCGATCCCTTGACCTGTGCAGCGAGTGTGGAGTCCTCGAGCGTCGCCCGCACTCCCGGGTAGAGGTTGCCGATGGTGGAGAGCAGCACTCCGGTCTCGCCGAGCGAGGGGAGTACCTGGCCGATGTAGTCCAGGAATGTGGCGTTCGGCCCGATGATCAGCACACCGCTCTTGGCGAGCTGCTGACGATAGGTGTAGAGCAAGTACGCGGCACGGTGAAGTGCCACGGCGGTCTTACCGGTACCAGGCCCTCCCTGCACCACCAGCACACTGCGGTGCTCCGAGCGAATGATGGCGTCCTGTTCGCTCTGAATCGTCTCGACGATGTCGTTCATCTGCCCCGTGCGGGCCGCGTCCAGAGCCGACAACAACGCGCTTTCGCCGGCGACACCGGTGGAATCGGAACTCAGGCCGACTTCCTGCGCGGCGGCGAGATCGAGGTACTCGTCGGCCAAAGACGTGACCCGACGACTCCTCGTGCGGATGTGGCGCCGACGAAGCACGTTCTCCGGCGCAGCAGGCGTGGCGAGGTAGAACGGGCGGGCCATGGGCGCACGCCAGTCGAGCAGCAGGGTTTCGTAGTCGTTGGCCTCGTCGAGAATCCCGACGCGGCCGACGTAGCGGACCGGCGAGTCGTCACCGTCGGTGGACAGGTCGATCCGTCCGAAGCACAGGCCGTTCTCGGCGGCGTCGTACTTCGCGATGTCGTCGGTGTAGAGATGCGTGAACGATTCCCGTTCACTTCGCGCCTGCGGTGTGCCCCCGGTTTCGAGCAGGACGGTGCTGAGCCGATTCTGCGCGTACTTCCGTAGGGCGTCGAGTTGGTCGTAGAGCATTGTGACGTAGGACTGCTCGCGATCCTGGTCGGTCACGTGCTGATCGCTGGTGACCGAAAGGCCGTCGTCCGGCAAAGGTTCTCCTCGGGAGTTCGGCGAATAGATGCGCGAAAATCGCCCAAGTAGTCTACGACGAACGAGAGCCCCACCGCAGAACTGCTGCTCGCGGATGGGGCTCTCGGGTCGGTTCGACCTACTTGGAGTACTTCTGCACGCGCTTGTCGAGCTCCTTGCGCGCCTTCTCGACCTTCTTGTCCAGCTTCGCGCGAGCCTTCTCGGTTGCCTTGTCGAACTCACGGCTCTGCTTCTCCGCGCGCTTGCGTGCCCGGTTGCTCAGGGTCTCCGTGCGGTCCGCAGCCAGCTCCGCCAGTTTGCTTCCGCGTTCCTGAGCGACGTCGGCGAACTCCGCCGCACGCGCCGACGCCACGTCGGCCCATTTTCCGCTTCGGTCCTGGGCGGCATCGACGAGGTCTGCACCGCGATCGGCGGCGGTCTCGGCCCACTTGGAGCCGCGCTTCTGGGCCAGCTCGGCCAGCTCTGCGCCGCGGTCCGCGGCTTCCTCGGCCAGCTGCGAACCACGCTTCTGTGCCTTCTTCGCGAGTTTCGAGCCACGCTTCTGAGCGAGTTCGGTCAGTTCCTCGCTGCGATCGGCGGCGGTCTCGGCCCACTTGGAACCGCGCTTCTGCGCGACCTTCGCCAGATCCTGTCCACGATCGGCTGCTTCCTCGGCGAGCTTCGAGCCGCGCTTCTGCGCGACCTCGGCGAGGTCGTGGCCCCGATCTGCGGCCTTGTGGGCCCATCGTGAGATGACCGGCTGGGCGGCGTCGGCGAAGTCGGATCCCTTGTCCGCCGCGACGTCGGCCCAGTGCGACACGACGGGCTGTGCTGCCTCGGCGAGATCGGAACTCTTCTCGGCAGCGACGTCGGCCCACTTCGAGACGACCGGCTGTGCTGCCTCGGCGAGGTCCGCGCTACGGCTCGCAGCCACCGACGCGATCTCGCGGATGCGGCCGGTGGCGGCACCGAGGTGGTCGGCGGTGTCGTGAGTCCCCGGCAATGCCGAGACGACGGATTCCTGCGCCTTGCGTGCAGCCCTACGTCCACGCCATGCGAGGGACGGCTTGCCCTCGGTGTCGACGGCGGCGATCAGAAGACCACCGAGCAAGCTGACGTTCTTGAAGAACTGGGTGCGCTGTGCGGCCTTCGCGGCGGGATCGGTCTCGTTCCAGAAGGCGTGGCCCGCGACAGTGGTGGGCACGAGGCTGCCTGCCAGAGCGAGCGACGCGATCCGCGGGGCCTTGCCCGTCGCCAGGAGGATTCCACCGCCGACCTGAATCGCGCCGTTGATGCGGACGAGGGTCTCGGGATCGCTCGGCACGTTCGATGTGACGCTGTCAGGAAGTGTGTCCTGCCCCTGCTCGATCAGGGGTGCCGCAACCTTCGCCTTCCCGGCGGGGTTACGCAGCGCGTCGATCCCTCCGGCGATGAAGATGGTCGACATCAGCGGACGAGCGATACGGCGGACCAGCATTGACAGCCTCCTGGATGGGTCGATGAACGTCGATGTTCGACGCGGACACCCCTCCGAGGACAGGTGCCTGCGCCGCTCCACCGTATCCATACCCGGGGTTCGGGCATCTCAAGCGCGCCGAGAAGATCACCAGCCGCGCGAGCGCCACTCGTCCAGCGATCCACGCTCGGCGCCGAGCGTGGTGTCCTTGCCGTGCCCTGGATAGACGACGGTGTCGTCCCCGTACTCGTCGAACAGTTTCGACGAGACGTCGTCGAGCAACTGCGTGAAATCCTCGGGTGTGGAGGTCTTTCCGACACCGCCGGGGAACAACGAGTCGCCGGTGAAGAGATGCGTGACACCGGACTTGCCGTCCGTGAGAGCGAGCGCGATGGACCCGGGTGTGTGACCACGCAGGTGAATCGCTTTCAGTGTGAGGCTGCCCACCTCGATGGTGTCGCCGTCGGCCAACAGGCGGTCCGGGGTGACCGGCAGCGGTTCCGCATCCAAGGTGTGTGCAGCCGTGGGCGACGCCGTTCCGCCTGCGATGTCCTCGAGCGCCTGCCAGTGATCCGCATGCTGGTGAGTCGTGACGATCAAGCTCAGGGTCGGCGCGTTCTCGTCGATGAGCTGTGACAGGCGCTCGGCCTCGTTGGCGGCGTCGATGAGAAGCGACTCGCCGCTGGTGGAACAAACGACGAGGTAGGAGTTGTTGTCCATCGGGCCGACCGACATCTTCGTGATCGTGCCGCCGGAGATCTGCCGTCGCTGAGGCGTCGATCCCGGGGAAACCGCGCCGGTGTACTGGTCGTCGATGACCATGAGGTGCTCGTCCATTGCGAGGAGGCTACCGTCGGCGCGAGCACGTTGCCTGTTCGACCCTGTGTAAGTCCTGGGCCTCGCGTAGCCACCGAGTGCTGCGGCGCCGAGCAAACGTGTCGGTGGGTCGGCCTAGCATTGCTCGTGCGTGAACTGGATCTTCACGTGTGCATCACAACAGCATCGGTTGGATCGGTTCGGTCGGTGGTACCCGAGAGTCGTCGGTATCGGCGTCCGATGTTCGAAGACTTCCGAAAAGAAGGGAAAATTGTGGCGGATCGCCTGGTCGTTCGAGGTGCGCGGGAACACAACCTGCGGGGGGTCGATATCGACCTGCCGCGCAACAGTCTCGTGGTCTTCACCGGGCTCTCGGGTTCGGGTAAGTCGTCGCTGGCGTTCGACACCATTTTCGCGGAAGGTCAGCGACGCTACGTCGAATCGCTGTCTGCCTATGCCCGTCAGTTCCTCGGTCAGATGGACAAGCCGGACGTCGATTTCATCGAGGGTCTGTCGCCCGCGGTGTCCATCGATCAGAAGTCGACCAACCGCAACCCGCGCTCGACCGTCGGCACCATCACCGAGGTGTACGACTATCTACGTCTGCTCTTCGCGCGCGCCGGCACGGCTCACTGCCCGGTGTGTGGGGAGAAGATCGCCAAGCAGACACCTCAGCAAATCGTGGACCAGGTGCTCGCGATGGAGGAGGGCATCAAGTTCCAGGTGCTCGCTCCGGTTGTCCGTACCCGCAAGGGCGAATTCGTCGACCTGTTCGAGTCGCTGAACACTCAGGGCTACTCGCGAGTCCGCGTCGACGGCGTGGTGCACCAGTTGACCGATCCCCCCAAGCTCAAGAAGCAGGAAAAGCACGACATCGAGGTCGTGGTCGACCGCCTCACGGTGAAAGCCAGTTCGAAGCAGCGGTTGACGGACTCGGTCGAGACGGCGCTACGCCTCGCCGACGGGATCGTCGTCCTGGATTTCGTCGACATCGACGAGAACTCGCCCGATCGCGAGCGTCGCTTCTCCGAGAAATTGGCCTGCCCCAACGCGCATCCGCTGTCGATCGATGATCTCGAGCCCCGGTCGTTCTCGTTCAACTCGCCCTACGGCGCGTGTTCGGAGTGCCTCGGGCTCGGTGTGCGCAAGGAGGTCGACCCGGATCTGGTGGTACCGGACCCGGATCTGTCCTTGGCCGACGGTGCCATTGCGCCGTGGTCGATGGGCCAGACATCGGAGTACTTCGGTCGGCTGCTGTCCGGGTTGTCGGACGCAATGGGCTTCGACCTGGACGCGCCCTGGAACAAGCTGCCCGCGAAGGTGAAGCGCGCTGTCCTGGAGGGCAGCGAGCACCAAGTGCACGTCAAGTACAAGAACCGGTACGGGCGTACCCGTTCTTACTACGCGGAGTTCGAGGGCGTCATGCCCTTCCTGCATCGCCGGCTGGAACAGACAGAATCCGAGCAGATGAAGGAACGCTACGACGGGTACATGCGTGACGTCCCGTGCCCGGCGTGCGGTGGCGATCGTCTTCGGCCGGAAATCCTCTCGGTCACCATCGAGGCCGGGGGATTCGGGGCGAAGTCCATCGCCGACGTCTGCCGTCTGTCCATTTCCGACACCGCCGACTTCCTGAACAGCCTCACCCTCGGGGCCAAGGAAGAGGCCATTGCAGGTCAGGTCCTTCGGGAGGTCCAGGCCAGGCTCGGGTTCCTGCTCGACGTCGGCCTCGAATACCTCTCGCTGTCCCGCGCAGCCGGTTCCCTCTCCGGCGGAGAGGCTCAACGCATCAGGCTCGCCACGCAGATCGGATCCGGTCTCGTCGGCGTCCTGTACGTCCTCGACGAGCCGTCCATCGGCCTGCACCAACGGGACAACCGTCGACTCATCGACACCCTCACACGACTACGAGATCTCGGGAACACCCTGATCGTCGTCGAGCACGACGAGGACACCATCCGTACGTCCGACTGGGTCGTCGACATCGGACCGCAGGCGGGCGAGCACGGCGGACGCGTCGTACACAGCGGGTCCTACCAGGACCTGCTGAAGAACGAGGAGTCCCTGACGGGTGCCTACCTCGCGGGTCGCCTCGAGATCCCGCTGCCCGACCTCCGGCGTGTGGTGGACAAGAAGCGTCAGGTCACCGTCGTCGGTGCTCGCGAGCACAACCTCAAGGGAATCGACGTCAGTTTCCCGCTCGGTGTGCTCACCTCGGTCACCGGCGTGTCGGGATCGGGAAAGTCGACGCTCGTGAACGACATTCTCGCGACGGTCATGGCGAACAAGCTCAACGGTGCTCGACAGGTCCCCGGACGGCACACGCGAATCAACGGACTCGACCAGCTGGACAAGCTGGTGCGCGTCGACCAGTCGCCCATCGGGCGTACGCCGCGCTCCAACGCGGCCACGTACACCGGTGTGTTCGACAAGATCCGAACGTTGTTCGCGGCCACCACCGAGGCGAAGGTGCGCGGGTACCAACCAGGCCGATTCTCGTTCAACGTCAAGGGCGGTCGGTGCGAGGCATGCTCGGGCGACGGCACGCTGAAGATCGAAATGAACTTCCTTCCCGACGTGTACGTCCCGTGCGAGGTGTGCAACGGAGCTCGCTACAACCGCGAGACACTCGAAGTGCACTACAAGGGAAAGACCATCTCCGAGGTACTGGACATGCCGATCGAAGAGGCAGCCGAGTTCTTCGAGCCCATCACGTCCATCCACCGTTACCTCAAGACCTTGGTCGAGGTCGGCCTCGGTTACGTCCGGCTCGGTCAGCCGGCGACCACGCTGTCCGGTGGTGAAGCGCAGCGAGTGAAGCTGGCGTCCGAGCTGCAGAAACGCTCCACCGGTCGGACCGTCTACATTCTCGACGAACCGACGACCGGCCTGCATTTCGAGGACATCCGCAAACTGCTCGGCGTCGTCAACGGACTGGTGGACAAAGGCAACACCGTCATCGTCATCGAGCACAATCTCGACGTCATCAAGGTGTCGGACTGGATCATCGACATGGGTCCGGAAGGCGGTTCCGGCGGAGGCACCGTCGTGGCCCAGGGCAACCCCGAAGAGGTCGCTGCAGTGCCGGAGAGCTACACCGGCAAGTTCCTGCAGGAGGCTCTCACCCGCGAGCCTGTGAAGGAAACCAAGAAGGCACCGGTCAAGAAGCGGCGTCCCCGCAAAGCCGCAGCCGTCTGACCTCCCCGACCGTCTCTGCACCGAACGTCACATTCGCTCCGGTTCTTCCCGCTCTTTCCGGAGCGAATGTGCCGTTCAGTCACTTCAAGTGACCGAACGGCACATTCGGTCCCTCCAAGTGACCAGACGGCACGTTCAGTCCCTTCAAGTGACCAGACGGCACGTTCAGTCCCTTCAAGTGACCAGACGGCACGTTCGGTCCGACAGGGGAGCGGGTGATCAGTACACCGGCCCCGTGTATTTCTCGCCGGGACCCTTGCCGGGCTCGTCGGGGTAGGCGGAGTTTTCGCGGAAGGCTTTCTGCAGTGCCTGGAGTCCTTCGCGGATGGGGCCTGCGTGGGGTCCGAGGTATTCGACCGAGGAGGTGACGAGTCCTGCGAGGGCGGTGATGACTCGTCGGGCTTCGTCGAGGTCGAGGTGGGGGCTGGAGGAAGGGTCGGCTTCGGACAGTCCGAGTTTTTCGGCTGCGGAGCTCATCAGCATCACGGCGGCGCGGCTGATCACCTCGACGGCGGGGACGTCGGCGAGTTCGCGGACGTCCGGCTCGTCGGCATGTTCGGGGTTGCTCATGTCTACGAGGATGTCACGGCGATGGTGAACAGCGTCCGCCAGCGCCGATTCGGCGAACAGCCTGGTCGGCTGGTACAGTTCTTCAACGACCGTCTTCGACGCGTTCTCCAGCTGGGGATTGTTACTCGAAGGCAGCAAGTGGAGCCCGACTCCCACCGGCTTTCAGCTCAGGTTGATTCCGGTCCGGTCACTCGGACAGGCGCCGTAGAGGCGCAGTGCCGAGCTTCCTCGCGAGAGGGGATGTGCATCGCGTGCGGTGTTCGTCCGGCCGGTCGACTTCGGGCCCTGCTTCAGCGGAAATGCTGAGCAGGGTTTTTGCGTTGTACGGGTCAGTGCCGCAAGGCATGGACGTCCCGGCGGCGCCGTCGTCGTAGGACAAGCGGGCAGGCGGGCTGTGCCAGGCGGTCGGCTCGACCCCACATCGCACTACCTAGGAGGCCCCATCAGCACTGAGACTCGCATTAACGACAACATCCGTGTTCGCGAGGTTCGTCTAGTCGGACCGGGCGGTGAACAGGTTGGCATCGTGCGTGTTGAAGATGCACTCCGCTTGGCTCTCGAAGCCGATCTCGATCTCGTAGAAGTGGCTCCCGACGCTCGTCCGCCGGTCTGCAAGATCATGGACTACGGGAAGTTCAAGTACGAGGCAGCACAGAAGGCGCGTGAATCGCGCAAGAACCAGACTCTGACGGTGATCAAGGAGCAGAAGCTCCGCCCGAAGATCGACGCACACGACTACGAGACCAAGAAGCGAAACGTCGTTCGCTTCCTCGAAGCCGGCTCGAAGGTCAAGGTCACCATCATGTTCCGCGGACGCGAGCAGTCGCGTCCCGAGCTCGGCTTCCGCCTGCTCCAGCGTTTGGGAGCGGATGTAGCTGATCTCGGCTTCGTGGAAACGTCCGCGAAGCAGGACGGACGCAACATGACGATGGTCCTTGCCCCTCACAAGGGTGCCAAGACTCGCGTCAAGGCGCAGGAGAGCGCGGCAGCTCCGCCGGCTCAGCGTGCGGCAGCTCCGGCTCCGGCCGCCGAGCCCGCACCTGCCGAGCCTGCAGCGGGAGATGCTCCGGCTGCGGCGACGCCGCCGAGCTCCTGAACCAAGCACGACCAGTAAGACGATCCGTGCCGGTGATCACCGGCACGGATCGTGCCGAGCAAGACCGAAGAGCAACACAGAACTGAGGACTCCATGCCCAAGCAGAAGACCCACAGTGGCGCCAAGAAGCGATTCAAGGTGTCCGGCAGCGGCAAGATCCTGCGTCAGAAGGCCGGCCGTCGCCACCTGCTGGAGCACAAGGCCACCAAGGTGACCCGCCGTCTCGACGGCGTTGCAGTCGTCACGAAGGCTGACGAGCCGCGGATCAAGCGCCTGCTCGGCATCTGATCTGGACTTCGTAGTCGGCGCACTTCGCCGGCGTCATCCCATACCATTCGGGGTTGTGTGACTAGCCCCCAGATCGACAGGATTTACCAGTGGCACGCGTAAAAAGGGCGGTCAACGCCCAGAAGAAGCGCCGTTCGATTCTCGAAGCGTCCAAGGGCTACCGCGGACAGCGCTCACGTCTGTACACCAAGGCCAAGGAGCAGCAGCTCCACTCGCTCACCTACGCATACCGCGACCGCAAGGCTCGCAAGGGTGACTTCCGCAAGCTGTGGATCACGCGTATCAACGCTGCAGCTCGCGCCAACGACATCACGTACAACCGCTTCGTTCAGGGTCTGAAGGCCGCAGGCGTCGAGGTCGATCGCAAGATCCTCGCCGAGCTCGCAGTCTCGGACGCTGCTGCATTCGCTTCCTTGGTGGATATCGCCAAGGCTGCACTGCCTGCCGACGTCAACGCTCCTGCCGGAGAAGCAGCCTGAGTAGGTTGACGCACGACGATCTCGATCCGAAACGACCCGTGGACACGCTCACCGAGCGAACGCCACGGGTCGTTTCGGCTGTGAAGCTCCTTCGCGCCTCCGAGCGAAAGAAGACGGGTCTTTTCCTCGCCGAGGGCACCAACTCCGTCGCCGAGGCGTTGCACGCCGGCGTCGCGCGCGAGGTGTTCTTTCGCGAGGACTCGGCAGACCGCAACGGTGTCGTGCTCGACCTCGCGCGCACGACGGGCGTTCCGGTTCACGCGATCACCGAACGCGCCGCCAAGGGCCTGTCGGACACGGTGACTCCGCCTGGGGTGGTTGCGGTGTGCCGCACCGTCGATGTGGATGTCCGGGTGGCTCTCGCCGGAACCCCGCAGCTGGTGGCTGTTCCTGTGGAGGTGTCCGAACCGGGCAACGCCGGAACTGTCATACGGGTCGCCGACGCAGTGGGTGCGGACTCGGTGATTCTGCTCGGAGATGCCGTCGATCCGCACAACGGCAAGTGCGTTCGTGCGTCGGCGGGCAGTGTGTTCCATCTCCCGATCGCTCGCGAGCGGTCGGTGAACGTCGGGCTCGATGCGCTGCGTGCGGCCGGCGTCACGATTCTCGCGACGGCAGCCGACGGTGATGTGGACCTCGACGATGCGGACGAGCTCCTGAGCCGACCGACGGCGTGGTTGTTCGGCAACGAAGCGCACGGGTTGGCACCCGCGGTTGCAGCGGCTGCGGACCATCGCGTCAGAATTCCGATTCACGGCCGAGCCGAAAGCCTGAACCTGGCGACGGCGGCGGCGATCTGCCTCTACGCTAGCGCGCGAGCTCAGCGCAGGTCCGGGCATAAATGACTTTGTCGCTCGCCTAGAATCGTCCTTCAGGGACATCAATCCACACCATCAAGGAGTTGCAGCACTCGTGGCGAAGAAAGAAGCCGACAACGCCCAGCCGGTAGATCCGAGCGTGCTCGAGCCGGCTGCGCTCGATGCCGCCGCCGACGGGGCCGAGAAGGCTTTTGCCGCTGCTCGTGATCTGGACGAGTTGACGCAGGTGAAGATCGAGCACATCGGCAACCGGGCGCCGCTCGCGTTGGCGCAGCGTGCTCTGGGATCGATCCCGGGTGATCGGAAGGCCGATGCCGGTAAGCGAGTGAAGGTCGCGCGCGATCGCGTACAGAAGGCTTTCGATGCTCGCCGCGAGGTTCTGCTCGCCGAGCGCGATGCCGCGATCCTCGTCGCCGAGACCATCGACGTGACCCTGCCGTCGACGCGTCGTCCGGTCGGTGCTCGGCACCCGATCACGATCATTGCCGATCAAGTTGCCGACGTGTTCGTTGCGATGGGGTGGGAGGTCGAGGAAGGCCCGGAGGTCGAGACCGAGCATTTCAATTTCGACGCCTTGAACTTCTTGCCGGACCATCCTGCTCGAACGATGCAGGACACGTTCCACATCGCACCGGAGGGGTCGCGCCAGGTTCTTCGTACGCATACGTCGCCGGTGCAGGTGCGGTCGATGTTGTCGCGTGAGGTGCCCATCTACGTCGTCTGCCCTGGGCGGACGTTCCGCACCGACGAACTGGACACAACGCATACCCCGGTGTTCCATCAGGTCGAGGGCCTCGCAATCGACAAGGGTCTGACGATGGCGAACCTACGCGGCACGCTCGATGCTTTCGCTCGGGCGCTGTTCGGCGAGGAGACTCGTACTCGTATGCGGCCCAACTACTTTCCGTTCACCGAGCCGTCCGCCGAGGTCGATGTCTGGTTCCCGAAGAAGAAGGGCGGGCCGGGCTG